>JAGPGB010000237.1 GCA_018056215.1 Bacteroidales bacterium
AGCAAAATAAATAAAATATTAGCAGTTAGAGTTATAGGTTTAGCTTTATTATAAATGCGAGGTACGAAATGCATCTTGATGTCATGATTACCAGCAGGCAAATATGCAGCACGTATTACATAGTTAGCTTTCATAATTGGTTGTTCGTTACCATCTATTTGCATCTCCCATTCGGGATAGTATACTTCGCTGAAAGCTACTATCTGTGGAGCAGATGAAGAGTATTTGTAACTAATCTCATTAGGAGAGAAATTAGTAATTTCGATTTTAAAATTAGTATCTAAAGATGAAAGAGCATTATTATATTTTTCATCCCAATATTTATTTTGTATTACCAGAGTTTTATGTGGATCGATAGTTGCTAATTCTGTAATTTCTGCATCTGCATTAGGCACTAATTTTACATCATTTACATTCCAAGCATATCCACAAGCATGAGCATTAACTAGTGGCATCTGATCTTTTTGTAAAATAATATATTTAGTATTTAACATATTAATAGCATTTAAATTAGATAGAGCAGTATCTATTTTACCAAGAGTTAGAGGCTGATTATTAAAAGTAGTAGCAAATCTCTGAATTTCTGGTAATAAATGATAATCTATGAGCTCTTGATAACGTTTTAGTTTAGCAGCATTATAACCACCGATATCACGATGATAATAAGCAGTAGAGGCATCATTAAAAACATTCACAGCCAAGTTTAGTACCTTACCTTGCCCATCTTTATTATCAGCTAAAATATACTGATCGGCAGGAGTCAAAGGATAAGGATTTTCATATTTTTTCTTAGAAATAAAATGTGATTCATTTAAATATCTTTTATTGACAGGTATTAAATCTATAGCTACTAGCAAGCCTAAAGATATTAAAAAAGCTGATTTAGGAATAGATTTTCTAATGTATAAAAAAATTACAAGTAAAGTAATTAGCATAAAAATCAATGAACGCCATGCGTCATTACTGAGCATTTTTGCTCTTACAGCAACTAAAGAAGTTACAAAGTCATCCATTTGATAACCCTGTGCTTGATATTGACTTATAACTTCCTGATCTCTGGGAGAGAGAAAATTAGAAAAAGTAGAAGGACTAATAGCGATAAAAAATACTATAGCACAAACAATGCCGCCAATAATTAATATTTTTTTTAAATTATTTTTATAAAAATCTGGATTTTTGAAAATATCATACACTTGAAAAGCGAAAAATATAGGAATTATTAATTCTGCGATTATAAGTGTCATCGATGGTGTACGAAATTTACTATATAGAGGAATATAATCTATAAAAAAATTGGTTAAAGGCATGAAATTTCTCCCCCAAGCTAGCATAATAGCCAGAATAGTAACTAATATCAAAGGGATACTGATTTTATTTTTCCATATGAAAGCTAAACTTATGAAAAATAAGAGCATAACGACAGCACCCGCATAAACTGGCCCTGACGTAAAAGGTTGATTACCCCAATAGGCTTCCCAGCTACCTACTGTATCTTTCCATTGTCTATCAGCTGCAGATAAAGAATTTGGTGCTACAGTAGCTATCCTATCGCTTACGCCACCTTTGAAATTAGGAATTAATAAAGTCATAGTTTCGTCTATTCCATAACTCCATTGTGTAATATAATCTTTATCTAATCCTGTAGTTTTTTGGGCAGTAGATAATTCAGATTTACCACGAGTGGTTTCTTTGCTGTATTCATTAGTTACATACATTAAGCTAAAATTGAGTAATGCACCTAATATAGCAGTAACTACCATAATAGAAGTAGCGTAACCTATATGTTTCCAATCTTTTTCCTTTATATATACTATTGTAAAATAAATAGCTACAAAAAGTGTAATCATTGCTAAATAATAAGTTACTTGTAAGTGATTACTTCTGATATTCAAAGCTAAAAATAGCGTGGCTAATAGAGCCCCCCACTTATACTTTTTTTGGTAAATCAAAATAACAGACGCTAAATAAGGAGCCATATATCCCACAGCATGCAGCTTAGAGGTATGTCCTACTTGTAAAATTATAATAAAATAACTTGATAATGTAAATGCTAAAGCAGCAATAATGGCAACCCACGTGTCTAATTTCATCACTTTCATTAAAAATAAAAATCCAGCAAATAATAGAAAAAGATATCCCATATGAGGATGTAAAAAAAGTGTAAAGACCTTATCCAATTTAGAAACTAAAATATCATTATATCTCATCGAAATCAAATAAGTAGGCATACCACTAAACAAACGTGTTGTCCAAAAAGCTTGCTCGCCAGTTTGCTTGTAATAATCTTGCGATTCTTTTGACATCCCTGCATGCTGCATTATATCTGGTTGAGCTATTATTTTACCAGAAAGCATAGGATTTAGAAATATTAATAATACTGCTAAAATAACTATTAAAGCTACAGCATAAGGAATAAATTGCTTCTTATCAATTTTCATTTTGCTAAATTTTATAGCAAATTTAATAGAAAAAATAAAAATGATAAATTATTTTTTAAAATAAAATTTATTGAAAGTTATTCTATGAATACTAAATCTTTTAGAAAAATCTATTATATAAATTTTTATCACTATTAATGAACCTTTTTTTTGTTGTATTATATTTTTTTAATATCACAAAATTTAGATAATTAAATGAAATTTAATACCAAAATATAATTTAAAAATATTAATTTTGCAATATCAATTTTTTAAATTATAAAAAATATGAAAACAC
>JAGPGB010000238.1 GCA_018056215.1 Bacteroidales bacterium
TTACAGGTATTTGATAATCATTAAAGAGGACTATTTCGTCATCAGGTTTCAACATAAAGTTAAACATATTCACATGGTCAGGATCAGTCATTATAAGAATCAAATCTGCATCTATATTGTGAGCATACTCTATCACTTGCTCGGTAAATTTTTTCGAGCTTTCATCCTCATCATCCTTATACTCCACGACATACTTCACGTCATTAGCTTTGAAAAGTTGCTCTACTTTTGATAGAATAGTTCGTATTTTAACAGGATAAATAGGATCTATTTTATCTGAACGTACTTTCAGATGTATCGTAGCATCGAATAATTTGCTCACATAAATTGCCCATTTAATTTTTTGTCTAGATTCCAAAGTATCATCGAGAGGTGTTACAATGTTTTTATAAGGGCGATAAAATTTGTTCTGAACAACAATGAAAGGGATTTTACTACTGGTAATCACTCTACGTGCATAGCTGCCAAAGAAATTTTGTATACCTTTACGACCGTGAGTACCCATAACTACTAAAAAAGCATTATGATCTTCACTAGCCTCAGCTATATCTGTAAATATGCTACCTTCTCTAGCTTCATATTGAAAAGGAATACCATATTGAGCTGATAACTCATCAGCTTTTTCTTGTAATTTTTCATTTACAAGCTCATTAGTAACCTTATAAACATTTAATAACTCACGTGTATCTTTGTTTATAATATGCAATAATACAACAGGAATATCTAAATCCTTAGCTATATGGGCCGCATGATCTACAGCATAATGTGCTACTTCTGTGAAGTCAAATGGAACTAATATTACACTCATATTTTTTTATTTTAATTGTTTTTCTTTTTAATTAGACTTGTAATTTTTCTAAAAGTTTAATAACCATATCCAAATTAGCCAATTTCTTTTCATTTCTCAAATTATACGCAGATCTAGTAAAATAGTTATGTTTTTTCAAAAAATCTATTTCTAACTCATACCAATCCTCTAAACTATAATGAATACCATACTCATCTAATTCTTTTCTGAGATTTGCTGCCTTAATGAAATAATCATCTCTACCTAAATAATCTAAATCTGAATCACACAAAACAGCACTCACTCTATCAAAAGGATGTTGTGGCATCTGAGTAGTTCGGATGACTTCATTAATATAAACTATAGATTCTTTGTCATAACCATATTTAGGTAAAACAAGGTTTGCTATAGCTGCAGACGCATCTTCATTTTTTGTATATCTGATTAGATAACCAGCATCATGAAAAACGGCTGCAGTGAATAAATATATTTTATCTATTTCAGTAAAACCTTCCATTTCACTATACATCTCTGAAGCAGATAAAACATCTAAAGTGTGCTCTATACCATGGTAATATAGATTTTTAGGCAAACCTTTAGCTAATCTATTTAGCAAATATTGTTTTACACCTTCATAATTCATCTGATTGATCTACAAAAATTACTTATGGCAAAGATAATAAAAAAATCATTTTTAAGAAATAAATTAAATTTGCATTTTAAAAGAATAAAATTATGATCGAAACTTCTTCAACAAACAATTCTGATAGTAAAATGGTAAAAATAGGTTCTTTCTTTTTTCATATTCGCAACTATTTATTTCCTTTTTTTTATTTAATACTTTTTTTGCCATCTCCTAAAATTTTTAATTCGTTTTATACTCCATTGATTATAGGTTTGATAATATTATTTTGTGGTCTATCAATAAGGCAACTAACAATAGGCTTTGTAAATATAAATAGAGCTGGTAAAAACAAACAAGTACATGCTGAAGTTTTGCATACTGATGGCTTGTTTTCACACTGTCGTAATCCACTCTATTTAGGAAATGTTATCGAAATATTAGGGTTAGCTATTTTATCTAACTCATTGATTTTTTTATTAATTATCTTCCCTATTTTTGTTTTTATCTACCAATCTATAATAATTGCTGAAGAAGATTACTTATATAAAAAATTTGGACAAGAATATTTAGAATATAAAAAACGTGTCCCTAGATGGCTACCTAATCTTAAAGGCATCAAAAAAACATTTCATTCAATGAATTTTAATTACAAAAGAGTATTATTAAAAGAATATACAACTACATTTATAGCATTGCTCGCTGCTACTCTACTTATTATGAAATTGTACTATTATTTTTACCCAAACACATTCAGAAGTAGTCTACCATATTTTATGCTTTTAATTGCATTACTAATCATCGCATATTTTATTATTAGATATTTGAAAAAATCTCATAAGCTAACAAGTTAAGTAATAAAATCTATTAACATTTTTAAAAATCAATAATTATAAATATATTAATTTTGTAAAAAAAAATATGAAAAAGTTAAATTTATTATTAATGTCATTAGTTTTTATTTTATTAAGCAGTTGTAATACAATGCACTTAAATCAAAAATATACCTATCTCAATAAAGTGCCAGTGAATGCTCAAGTAGAAAACTATTATACAGCTACTGACAAAGAACAAAATCCAATTAAAATCACGAATCATGAATTAATTACTGAAAAAATTAATCATAATATAACAGCGAAGCAAGAAATGTCTAGCTCAAGTGCAGTAAATACATCAAATGAATTAGTCACTAAAAAGCAAGTAAATTTCAATAAAATTCTTAATTCTTTTAAATCATTTACCCCTATAGAAGCGAGCCACTTTCAACAACAATTAAACAAAAT
>JAGPGB010000239.1 GCA_018056215.1 Bacteroidales bacterium
TCATCTAGCACTACTTATACTGTAACTGGTACTACTAATGGTTGCTCTGCTACTGCTACTTCATTTATTAATGTTTTTGCTTCTCCACAAGCTCCTACCATTTCTATAATAAGTAATAATCCTATTATATTACAATCAAGTGCTACTAGTGGTAATCAATGGTACAAAGATAATAATATTATTCCTGGTGCTACTAATCAAACCTATCAAGTAGTAGCTAATGGAACTTATTTTGTCAAATTAACTTCTAATGGTTGCACTTCAGCTTCATCAAATTCTATCTTAATAAATACTTTAAGCATTAATGATTATAATTCTGATGAGATCACTATCTATCCTAATCCAGCTCAAGATATTTTATATATTCAAACAAATAATACTTTTGTAGAAGCTTTACTCTATGATAATCTTGGTAGATTAATAACTAGTACAAACGAACATCAATTAAATTTAGATAACGTAACTAATGGAGTTTACAATTTAATAATTAAATTACAAGATAAAGTCATCAGCTTGCCTGTAATGATTAAAAAATGATTTAATTACTATTAAATAATAAAACTTTATTAGAGTATTCTATTTTAACTATACTATTAGCAAAAATATTTATTAAACATATTCTTTGATTATATTTTCATTAATTTTGAGTAATTTAGCAATTAATTACTTGTCAAGCTAAATATAACAATGAACGAAATTAATTTTTTAGATTTATCTTTAGAAGAAGCTATTGCCATATTACCTCCATCAGAAATTAAAGCTAAAAAAATTACTGTAAATAAATGTAAACTATTGACGAAAGAATTGAATATTAGAAATGTAAAAGACTTAATTTACCATTTCCCATATAGATTTTATGATAAAAGAGAATTCAAAAAAATTAACGAGGTTAGTAGGTTTTTTAATCAATTTATACTATTAACAGGAGTATTTAAAAAATTTTATGAAGAAAATTTAGGTAAAAAAAGAGTCCTCAAAGGTGTTTTCGCAGATGCAACAGGCTCGATAGAAATCACTTGGTTCAATCATTACGATTGGGTAAAAGATAAGATACAAACAGACATTCAATATGTATTATTTGGTAGAGTTAGCTATTATAAAAATTACTATATTGCACATCCAGAAATTAAAACTTTAGAAAAATTCTTAGAATCTGAAGAATATAAAAATCTACATCCTATATATAGTACTACAGAACGTTTAGCTAAAGCTGGGCTAAATTCTGATGGAATAATGAATTTTATTAAAATAGTTTTACCTAAAGCTATTGAAACCATTAAAGAACCATATCCAGAAAATTTACTTAAACGTGCTAATTTAATAACTATTCAAGAAGCATTACAAAATATTCACTTTCCTAAAACAGAAAAAGATCAAGAAAAAGCAATATACAGAATGAAATTTTCTGAAGCTTTTGACTTGCAACTATTCTATGCTTATCAGAATGCTGTAAAAGATAAACAAGAAACCCCATATAAATTTACTAAAGTTGGTAATTTTTTTAATGAGTTTTACAAAAAAAATCTGCCTTTTGAGCTCACAAAAGCACAAAAAAAAGTAATAAGAGAAATATGGGATGACCTACGCAGTGGTAGACAAATGAATAGATTATTACAAGGAGATGTGGGCAGTGGCAAAACTATTGTAGCTTTAATGTCAATGTTATTAGCTATAGATAATGGCTATCAAGCATGCCTCATGGCACCCACAGAACTTCTCGCACAGCAACATTTCAAAACTATTTCTTCACTTTTGAAAGGCTTACCAATAGAAGTAGATTTATTAATAGGTAGTACAACTGCGAAAAAAAGAAAGTATTTATTAAATGATTTATTAGATGGTAAAATAAATATTTTAATAGGCACACATGCTCTCATAGAGGAAGTAGTACAATTCAAAAATTTAGGATTAGTGATTATAGATGAGCAACATCGTTTTGGTGTGATACAGAGAGCAAAACTGCATCTGAAAAGTGATTACCCTCCACATGTGATAGTGATGACAGCCACACCAATACCACGCACCCTCACACTTACTGTTTATGGTGATCTTAGGGTTTCAATCATTGATGAATTACCACCTAATCGTAAACCAGTAAAAACTACTTACATACCATCAGCTCTTAGATATCAAGCTTGGGATTTGATGAGGAAGGAAATAAAAAAAGGACATCAAGCTTACGTGGTTTATCCACTTATTGATGAAAATGAAAAAATAAATTTAATAGCTTTATCTGAAGGATACGAAGCTATAATAACTGAATTTCCTCCACCTAAATATAGTGTTGCTATGATACATGGTAGAATGAATTCTCAAGAGCGTGATGAGATTATGTATAATTTCTCAAAAGGGAAAATCGATATTTTAGTTGCCACCACTGTAATAGAGGTGGGCGTAGATGTACCTAATGCTAGTATAATGATTATAGAAAATGCAGAGAGATTCGGCTTAGCACAGCTACATCAATTACGTGGTAGAGTAGGAAGATCTTCTGAACAAGCGTATTGTATACTTATAGGAGGAGAAAATATTAGTGAAAATGCAGTACATAGATTAAGGGTTATGGTAGAAACTACTGATGGCTTTAAAATAGCTGAAGAAGATTATCGTTTGAGAGGTCCTGGAGAAATAGAAGGTGTCAGACAAAGTGGTGAAAGATTTTTTAA
>JAGPGB010000023.1 GCA_018056215.1 Bacteroidales bacterium
ATACCAATAGCTAAAGCTATTAAAATAAGTGGTACATTCCAATGTTTGAAAAAAGATGCAAATAAAACAATGCAAGCTATAATAAATCCAATAAGTAGTAAAACAGAGAAATGCATAACAAATATTTAAAAAATTAATAGTAAAGCATTGCAAATTTAATAAAAAATGTTTTTTTATGTAAATAATTTATCATAAAATTGAAAAAAGTTGCATAAGCGTAAGTGAATGATTATAACATTTTTATGTTCTAGTTAAAATATTTTATAATTTAAATATTATTGATTAATTTTGTTAAAATTTTTAAGTATGAAAGAATTACTAGAAAACATTGATAAATACTTGGCTCTACCCAAGGATCACAAACGAGATTTCCTCGATCAACTATACCAGTACCTCGTTAATAGCAATGCCACCGCTGTAGATTATCAAAGAGTGAAAATCCAATCTACTGCAGCTATCTGTCCCGACTGTAGAAGCGAAAATGTCATCAAAGTTGGCAAACGAAATGGCAGACAGGTATATAAATGTAAAACCTGTGGTTATCAATTTCGTGATACTGCACGCACCTTTGTCTATCGTATGCGAAAATATCCATTAATACTCGACTATATGAGATGTATGCTCGAGGGTAAAAGTCTGCGAACATGTGCTAATGAGGTTGGCATTTGCCTAAAAACAAGCTTCGAATGGCGACACAAAATATTAGCTGCTATTAGAGCCTTAGAAGGTGGAATCAGCTTCTCTGGAATTGTCGAAGCTGACGAGCTACTAATGAAATATTCAGAGAAAGGTAGAAAGTTTAAAAGTAAAGAAGAATATCAGAGAGCTAAAAGGAAGAAACATCCTAAAGTAGCAGTATTAGTAATTACAGACAGAGAAGGTAATTTACTTTTCAAACAGGTTGGAGAGAAAAAGGTGAAAAATGAACAATTGAGAGAAGAGCTAAAAAATAGATTGTCAGAAAACAATCTGATATGTGTAAAGCCAAAAAAAGAGTTCAGAAAAGCCGTAAAGGGTCTACAAAGTAAAAAAGTGATAGTCAACAAAAGACAATTAAAACGTGGAATTTATAGTGTAAAAATAGTTGAGAGTAAAATAAGTGATTTCAAGACGTGGTTGAGTAGATTTCACGGAGTAGCCACTAAGTACTTACAGAGCTACCTGATGTGGTTTGTGATAATGAATAAGTACCTAAAAGAGTTGATAGATTCTGACATTGGCAGACTATTGAATTTGTCATCGCACGACAGATGGGCGTGGGACAAGTATAGAGAAATAGTTAGTCAAAGATATGATTAACATACTTTAAAATATAACAATAATTTGTTACATCTAACCCTCCATTATACCTCCATTTATCTTATTACTCTTGATAAAACTCTTTATTACAATTGTTTCTCAATACTATAAAGCATTTTGAACTTTCTAATATATCCAGATAAAAAATATTATCAATATATTTTAGTAAGGTGCTTCATACGAGCCATAGTAATCTTCATCAAAATCTTCATTAATTTTTGATTGGAAAACTTGTTTTTCGAAATTGATATTAGAAATATCTTCATCAGTGAATAATGCAAACTGATTGAGAAAATAAAGATTTACAGTTCCCAATGGACCATTTCTATGTTTTAGAAGAATTATTTCAGCTTTATTTTTAACTGCTGCTAATTTGTCTTCATCTACTTGCTCTTCTTTCATATAATATTCAGGTCTATAAATGCCAATTACAATATCAGCATCTTGTTCTATGGCTCCAGATTCTCTAAGATCAGATAATTGGGGACGTTTAGTGCCACTTCGTTTTTCTACATCACGGCTTAATTGTGATAATGCAATCACGGGTATATTTAATTCTTTTGCTAGAGCTTTTAATGATCTACTAATAGAGGCAATTTCTTGTTCTCTATTACTATTTTTATCTATTTTAGCTGTCATTAATTGCAAATAATCTATATATATAGCTTGTATATCGTATGCTTGTTTGAGCCTGCGTGCTTTAGCTCTTAATTCAAATATAGATAAGGCAGGGGTATCATCCAAAAATAATTTTACATTAGATAATTTATTCATAGCTTCATTTAAAGTCATCCACTCTGTATCGTCTAATTCACCTTTTCTTATTCTTTCACTGGATATTTGTGTTTGGGCAGACAATATTCTAATCACTAATTGTGGTGCAGTCATTTCTAAAGAAAAAAATGCTATGGGAAAGCCAAACTCTACAGCCATATTTCGTGCCATAGATAGAGCAAAAGCTGTTTTTCCCATACCAGGTCTAGCTGCTATAATTATTAAGTCAGATGGTTGTAACCCTCCTGTCAGCTGATCTAATTGATAAAAACCTGATACTACTCCAGTATATTCACCTTGATTTTTATAAGCTGTTTCTATCTGCTCTCTCACTACTTGCAATACAGATGGCATAGATCTAAAAGAGCGTCTCAGATTTTGCTCATTAATTTGAAATAATGCATTCTCAGCTTCATTTAATGTGTCGAAAGCATCGGAAGTAGCATCATAGGCTTCAGTTATAATATTATTTGATATTTCTATTAGTTTTCGTTGTATATATTTTTCTATTAAAATTCGTGCATGATATTCTATATTAGCAGCTGATATTACTCTATCGGTTAATTGCGCTATATATGCTGGGCCACCTATAAAGTCTATTTCACCGCTTTTCCTTAAATAATTTGTTACTGTTATCACATCTATTGGTTCACCTATTGGGTATAATGCTAATACAGCAGCAAAGATACGTTGATGTGCTTCTTTATAAAATACTTCTGGCTGCAGTATATCTATTACTGTTGCTAATGCGTTTGGTTCTATTAATATCGCTCCTAATACTACTTCCTCAGTTTCTAAATCACTTGGTGGTATTTTACCACCAATAATTTCTATAGATTCTATTTTTTTAGTTTTGGAACTGCTTTGTGTTGCTTTTTTAGTCGTTGTTTTCTTTTCTTCAGCCATAAAATTTTTCTTATTTTACAAATGTATTAATAAAATTTATTTTTTAAAAAATTTTTATTTGTTGATATTAAACAATAAAAAATATGATAAATATTATGTATATTTATATTGTTAAAAATTATTAGATTTGCAAAAAACAAATATGCCAAATACCATAATTGATAAAAAAGTATTAGATGAAGTATTAAAAAAGTATAATGTTAGCTCTCTGGTTGATACCTCTATCAGGCAGATGTGCCAAATTGTAGATAATTTAGAAAAATTAACTGGTGTTAGATATATAAGGATGGAGCTAGGTAATCCAGGCTTGCCACCAGTTCAGCTGGGCGTAGATGCAGAAATAGAAGCTCTCAAGCAAGGCATTGCTGCTGTTTATCCTGATATACAAGGTTATAAACCTTTAAAAAATGAAATTAAAAAATTTGTAAAAAATTTTCTAGATCTAGATGTAAATGAAGAAAATTGTTTACCTACTGTAGGTTCTATGATGGGAAGTTTTACTTCTTTTATGACACTCATGCATACTCATAAAGATAGAAAAAAATTATTGTTTTTAGATCCCGGTTTCCCTGTTCATAAATTACAAGCTAATGTTTTAGGTTCAGGGGTTGACCATTTTGATGTTTATAATTATCGTGGTAAAAAATTAGAAGATGTATTAGAAAAATACTTATCTACAAGAGAATTTTACGGTCTTATATACAGTAATCCAAATAATCCATCTTGGATAGTTTTCACTGACGAGGAGCTCCAAATAATTGCAAAAATAGCTAAGAAATATGATGTTGTTGTAATTGAAGATTTAGCCTACTTCGGAATGGATTTTAGACAAGATTATGGTAAACCAGGTGTACCTCCATATCAGCCTACAATAGGTAAATATTATGATCAATATATTCTACTTATAAGTAGCTCAAAAGTATTTTCTTATGCTGGTCAAAGAATAGGGATGATGATAGTTAGTCCAGAATTATTTAATAGACATTTCCCAGATCTTAAAACTAATTTTCATTCGGATCATTTCGGTACTGCATTGATTTTTGAAAGTATTTATAGTGTTAGCAGTGGCACAAGCCATTCTCCACAATATGCTTTATATGCTATTCTGAAAGCTGTAAATGAAGGTAAATATAATTTCAGAGATGAGGTACTTATCTATGGAGAAAAAGCTAAAATAATGAAAAAACATTTTTTAGAAAATGGATTTCAATTGGTTTATGACAAAGATGTAGATAAACCCATAGCTGATGGATTTTATTTTACAGTTAAATATCCTGGCCTTGATGGTAATGAATTTCTCTATCAGCTATTACTGCATGGCATAGGTGCTATATCACTAAAAATTACAGGGTCAGATATTCATGAAGGAATAAGAGCCTGCGTGTCATTGATACCAATGGATATGATGGATGAGCTAGGTAGAAGGTTGCAAATTATGAAAGAAAATATTGAACAAAATAAAAATAAATAAAAAATATGGCAAAATTTAAAGGTGCAATAGTAATTGACATAGAAAAATGTAAAGGGTGTGGCTTATGTGTAGAAGTATGCCCTCAGAATGTAATAGCCCTTGGTAATAATGTGAATACTAAAGGTTATTTCTATGCAGATGTAATTAAAGAAGATTGTACAGCTTGTGAGAATTGCGTTATGGTTTGTCCTGATACAGTTATTACGCTGTATAAAGCAAAAGTAGAAGTTTAATCTTAAAAAAAAGTACAAAATATGGGAGAAATACGTTTAATGATGGGAAATGAAGCTATTGCTGAAGCTGCTATTCGTGCTGGTTGCGATGGCTATTTTGGTTACCCCATCACCCCTCAATCAGAGGTATTAGAGTATTTAATGGCTGAGAAGCCTTATGAACGTACCGGTATGGTGGTTTTACAAGCAGAGAGTGAAGTAGCATCTATCAATATGCTTTATGGTGGCGGTGCTGCTGGCAAAAGAGTTATGACTACATCTTCTAGTCCCGGTATTAGCTTAATGCAAGAAGGAATTTCATATATGGCTGGCGCCGAAATTCCTTGTTTAATAGCAAATGTTGTGCGTGGAGGTCCAGGATTAGGAACCATTCAACCTTCTCAAAGTGACTATTTCCAAGCTACTAAAGGTGGTGGACATGGAGATTATTATTTGTTCGTTTTAGCTCCTTCGTCTGTTCAAGAAATGTCTGACTTTGTAAAACTTGGTTTCGAAATGGCTTTTAAATATCGTAATCCAGCGATGATCTTATCAGACGGAGTTATCGGCCAAGTAATGGAAAAAGTCGAACTCTTTGATCCTATACCTAGAAGAACTGAAGAAGAAATTATTAAAGAATGTCCTTGGGCTACTACAGGAAAAACTCCAAATAGAGAACGTAATATTATTACCTCCCTAGATCTAGATCCCATTAGACAAGAAAAACATGTTATGCATCTCAAAGAAAAATATGAAAAAATGAAAGAGGATGCTATGTGGGAAAATATTAAAACTGATGATGCAGAGTATCTAATAGTAGCTTATGGTTCTAGTGCGAGAATTGGTCAAAAAACTGTAGATTTAGCTAGAGCAGAAGGTATTAAAGTTGGTTTATATAGACCAATTACTTTATATCCTTTCCCAGATAAAGAACTTGAAAGATTGTCTAAACAAGTAAAAGGTATATTATCTGTAGAGATGAGCCTAGGCCAATTAGTAGAAGACGTTAGATTGGCAGTGCATGATAGAGTGCCAGTAGAGCACTATGGTAGAGTAGGTGGTTCAATACATACTCCATTCCAAGTACTCAATGCATTAAAAGAAAAAATTGTTAACAAGTATTAAAGATTGTAATTATGGATGTAAAATTTGAAAGTTGGAAAGATATAATAAAAGATGAAAACATTGTTTTCAAAAAGACTAAAGTTCTCACAGACAATGTTTTGTCATATTGCCCTGGTTGTGGTCATGGAGTAGCTCATAGATTGATAGCAGAGACAATAGAAGAAATGGGCATACAGGATCAGACTATTGGTATTGCACCAGTAGGTTGTTCTGTATTAGCTTATGAATTTTTTGATATAGATATGCAACAAGCTGCTCATGGTAGAGCTACAGCCCTTGCCACTGCTATTAAAAGACTCTACCCTAATAAATTTGTTTTTACATATCAGGGTGATGGAGACCTCGCAGCTATAGGTGGTAATGAAACTCTGCATGCATGTAATAGAGGAGAAAATATCGTTGTTATTTTTATAAATAATGGTATTTATGGTATGACAGGTGGACAAATGGCACCTACCACATTAGATGGTATGGTAACTGCTACTTCTCCATATGGTAGAGATCCTCAAATGATGGGGCATCCTTTGCATATTACAGAATTAGTTGCTATGCTACCTGGTACTTATTATGTTACTAGGCAATCTGTTCATAAACCTGCCAACGTTAGAAAAACTAAAAAAGCAATTAGAAAAGCTTTTGAAAATCAACAGCAAAATAAAGGATTATCCTTTATAGAAATAGTTTCTAATTGTAATAGTGGATGGAAAATGACACCTGTAGAGGCTAATAAATGGATGGAAGAAAATATGTTTAAAGTTTTCCCTCTTGGTGATATAAAGGTAGATGGCCAAATAGTTAAAGAATTATAAAATTGTATTATTATGACAGAAGAAATAATTATCGCAGGTTTTGGAGGACAGGGTGTCCTATCAATGGGCAAGATCTTAGCAACTGCTGGTATGAAACAAGGTCTAAATGTTAGTTGGTTCCCATCCTATGGTCCAGAAATGCGTGGTGGCACCTCTAATGTAACAGTTATCCTTGGTGATGAACGCATTAGTAGTCCTGTATTAAATGAATTTGACACAGCAATAATCCTAAATCAACCTTCTTTAGATAAATTTGAAAATTCTGTGAAACCAGGTGGCATATTAATATATGATCCTCATGGCATTACGCGTCATCCCGAAAGAACAGATATAAAAATTTATCAAATAGAGGCTTCTAACAAAGCTGTAGAAACAGGAAATATGAAAATTTTTAATATGTTCGTCCTGGGTGGTTATCTAAAACTAAAACCTATAGTATCTTTTGAATACATAGAAGAAGGCTTAAAAGAATCACTACCAGAACGTCATCATCATCTGATACCCGCTAATCTAAATGCTATTAAAGTAGGACAAGAAATTATTAAACAAATTAGATAAATCTAGTTGAATAATATTAAATTTCTATTAGATTCTTTTTATACAGAATTTTCTCAACCCAAATATTGGGAAATAGATCCAATTAAAATTCCCGCTATTTTCTCTGATCCTTTAGATATAGAAATAGCGGGGTTTTTTAGTGCTATCATTGCATGGGGAAAACGCGAAAATATTGTGAAAGCTGCCAAAAATCTCATACAATTGATGAATTATCAGCCATATAAATTTGTAACTGGACCAAAAAATAAATGGAAATCTTGCGAATCTTTTGTTTATCGTACTTTTCAACCAATGGATTTATTTTATTTCTTAGATGCCCTGCGTTTGATATATTTCAAATATGATAGTTTAAATAATTTTGTTAAAAATCATTATGATAAAACTAATGATTTGTTAGATAGTATTAGAGCTATTAGAGATTTATTTTTGTCTGTACCTCATGAGAGTCGCAGCGAAAAACATATTCCTAACCCAGATAAAAATAGTGCTTGCAAAAGAATAAATTTATATTTTAGATGGATGGTTCGCAACAATGAAGAAGGTTTAGATTTTGGAATTTGGCAAAATATACCGACATCATCACTATATATACCTTTAGATCTACATGTAGGAAAGGCTGCACGAGAATTAGGACTTTTATCACGTAAACAAAATGACCTCAAAGCAGTGATAGAATTAACAAATAAGCTAAAATTATTAGACCCTGTAGATCCCATTAAATATGACCTTGCACTTTTTGGCTATAATTATTATAAAAATAAAAATTTCTAATTTATTTATAAAGTTTAACTTTGTAAAATTTTTTAATTTTTTAAGAAATGAAATTTAATTATTTATTTGTTTTATTATTATTATTGAGTTTAACCTCATGCTCGAGCTATTATTATCCTAATTTATTGATGACAAATTTAAATGAAAAGGATCTGAAAGATATCAATGAACTTCAAGTACCACCTGCACAAACTATTAAAAAAGGTGATCAATTCATTATATCTGTTTATCCCAATAAAGGTGAGCAACTTGTAATTTCCTCTAATATTAATAGTGCAATAAGTGGTGGTAGTGCAAATAATTATTATGTTAATGAAAATGGACATATTGATTTACCAATATTAGGTGATTTATATGTAGAAGGCATGTTGATAGAAAAATTTAAAGATACACTTACTAAATTATATTCTCAATATATTTCTGATCCATATGTTTTTTTAAGTTGGACTAATAAAAAGGTATATGTTTTTTCACAAGGTAGTGGCAGTGGTACATCGATTCCTTTTTCTAATTCATATATTACATTACTAGATGCTATTATAGGTAGTGGAGGTATAGGAGAGGCTTATTCTAATAAAATCATAATTGCTAGACCATCTAATAATGAACAAAATTTTTCTTTTTATCGGGTAAATTTACAAGATAAAGAAAATCTATATTTAGGGAATGTTTATCTAAAGGATGGGGACATGGTATATATTATTCCTAAACAAAGAGTAGTCTATCAGGCTATAACTGAAATATCTCCTTATTTGTCATTTTTAAATACTATTTTAATTGTTATGCAATTATTTGTTAAATAAATTATTTAGAATGTTTAAGAGCGATGATCTATTACAACTCAGGGGTGAATTGAATGAAATTGACGATAAGCTGTTTACATTATTCATTAAAAGATATAAATTGTGCAAACAAATTGGAGAAATTAAAAAATCCCTCAATATCCCTATTTATCAACCTCAAATATATAATGAAAAATTAAATAAAATTATTGAAAAAGCACAAATAGAAAATATTCCACAAGAAGTCATAGAGAAATTATATAACATAATTCATGAAATATGCGTAGATGCACAATCTATAGATTAAATAAAGGGTGGAAAGTTTAAAAAAATGAGAAATATTTGTTTTAGATTTTATCATAGTTTGCAATATTATTTGACTAAAAAAAATCCTATAAATTTACATTCTCCATTTCTATATCAACTATATCTAAAAACATTTAGAATACATTATAGAATACCACAACAGCTCATATCGTATCAAAACAAACTATCTCAGTGCAACGATAGTATAGAGTTTCAATCAATAGGTGCTAACAAAAAATTTATAAAAACTAAAGTAAATAAATGGGAAAAACGAATATCGACTAAATTACAAAAACGTAGTTATATTATAGGATTAGCCGAATATTTTAATGCTAAAAATATTTTAGAATTAGGAGGAGGATTTGGAAAAACATCTGCTATGCTTTCTTTATTATTCCCATATACTGAAATTTATACCATAGAAGGAGTAACCTTACTTAATAATTACATCACTAATTTGAAAAATGAATTGAATTTGATAAATTTACATAATTTTAATCTTAATTTTAATACTGCAATAGATAAATTTATCAAAGAAAATAAAAAATTTGAATTAATAATTGTAGATGGTTCACATCATTACGAAGCTACTATTAATATAATTAATCAATTGCCTGCAATTCTATCACAACCATCAATTGTTATTTTAGATGATATTAACTACTCTCGAAATATGTATCTGGCATGGAAAGAAATAATTAAAAATAATGATTTTTTTGATGTTAAATGGGAAAGGAATAGTTACGGACTATTAATTAAAAATTCCAATATGAGTAAACAATTTATAAAGATATAACAAATAAATAAACACACAAGTACTAAAATAAAAAAATTTAATAAAATATAACAGAAATTAAAGAATGAATATTTTTTAGAATTTAACAATAATTTACTAAAATATATTTTTCTTATATTTTCATTTTTAGGATATTATTAATAAAAATAAATAATTATCTGATTATAGTTATGTGAATTAAAACATTTTGAAATATTTTAATAAAATTTTTTGATTTTAACATACAACAAAGAAAAATGAAATTTAACATTAAATTAAGATTATTAAAAAACATATGTATAAATTTGTAAAAATTTAAGAAAATGGGGAAAAAATTTCTACGTACTAAAATAATAGCTACTATTGGACCAACATCATGGAACAAAGAAACTATAGAAAAAATGCTATTAGCTGGCACAAATGTTTTCAGATTAAATTTTTCACATTTTAATTATGAAAAATTCGAAGAAATCATAAATATCATAAGAGAGACATCAACAGCACTCAAAATACCATGTGCTATTTTAGCAGATTTGCAAGGTCCTAAACTCAGAATAGGAGAAATAAAAGAAGGAACAATACTTAAAAATGATTCTTACATTTTAATTACTAATAAAGAAATCATCGGTGATGAGAATGGTTTCACATTAAGATACAATAATTTTAATGAACTTCATAAAGGTGATCAAGTACTTATCGATGATGGCAAAATAATATTAAGAATTGAAGAAATTTTAAACGAAAAAGAAATAAAAGCTAAAGTTATACGTGGTGGGCTATTATTATCACAAAAAGGGTTCAATATACCTCAGGCAAACCTATCGATACCTTCTGTCACTGAAAAAGATAAAGAAGACATTAGATTTATTATAAATCATGATTTTGATTGGTTGGCACTTTCTTTTATTAGAAGTGCAAATGATATTATACAGTTAAGAGAATATCTAGAATCACTTAATAGTGATATAAGTATAATAGCAAAAATAGAAAAACCAGAAGCACTAAAACAATTAAATCAAATAATTAGTTTATCTGATGGAGTAATGATAGCTCGAGGAGACCTGGGAGTAGAAATGCCTATATATCAATTGCCTATTTGGCAAAAAAGAATCATCACTAGAGCCCGACAATTAGCTAAACCTGTCATCGTGGCTACACAATTACTAAGAAGTATGATAGATGATATCATACCATCCCGTGCAGAAGTCACTGATATTGCAAATGCTGTGCTAGATGGCACAGATGCGCTACTATTGACTGACGAAACAAGCCTCGGTAATAATCCAATTTTGGTCATAGAAACTATGGCTAAAATCATAGGAGAGGTAGAAAATAACCCAGAATTCAATAAATTGCTAACTAAAAATTTCAAAATGGCTTCACCACTAAAAATTAATTGTAACAAAATTCAATATGTTACAGCATCTATAGCAGCTGATGTCGTTTTAACATATCCTATATCAGCAATAATTGGTCTCACATATACAGGGTCATCTATTATTCAAATTTCTTCTTACCGTTCGCCAGTACCTATTTTTGCTTTCACTTCTCAAAATAAAGTCATTAGAAAACTTTCTCTGATATGGGGAGTGAGATCTTTCTTTTATGATAATCAAAATAGTACTGATGAAACAATAGAAGATACACTCAATTTTTTAAAAGAGAATGAATATTTAGAACCTGGTGATTGGGTGATACATACAGCTAGCATGCCAATAAATGCAAAAAAGCACATAAATACTCTCAAGATTTCAATAGTAGAATAAAAAAATTGTAAAGTTTCTTATATAATTGAAAAATAAATGATAGAAAGGTATTTGTAAATAATATTAAATGTTATAATATAAATATGTTAAAGACATTAGAGCACTGTACCGCTCCCATGCCCGCCTATCCGACGCGGCTAAATTAAGTATCCTCCCTGT
>JAGPGB010000240.1 GCA_018056215.1 Bacteroidales bacterium
CCACCATCGAAATCTATAAGACTAATATTATTATTTTTAGCTTGTTTGATTATCTGATAAATTAAAAAATGCATAGCACCTTGCTTTTTACCGATTTCATTTGAGGCAAAAGCATGCAAAACTAATGTATCTTGGTACTCTGAAGTTAAAGCTATCGATAAGATATCGTCATTTTGCTTAATAGCCCACCACCCACCGATATGTTTATTTTCGAAGCATTTGCCTAATGCAATAATAATTTTTCTGATGTTTTGAAGTTTAATTAAATATTTAGAATTACACAAATAATTATCTAAAAAATATTCTGAAATATTGCTCAAATGAATGAATTGATAATTTAATTTTTCAATTTTTTTAATTTTTCGCAAATGGTGAGAGCTCAAAACATCATGTAAATCCTTTATATCCTTTAAATCTAGAATATAATTATATCTAACTTGTTTTATTAAATCATTTGTAAATTCTATATTTTCTAAATAAAAATCCGCATACAATACATTTTTTTTAATAGTTTCTAATAGTGAAATATAGATATCTGCATTAATACTGATAAGTGAGTATAGCCTTAAATGTGTAATCATCGGAGGTTGCATAAAATATGGAATGCAATATTTCTTTTTTTTCGAAAAAGGAAACACTATCTCATAATCATTCCAAACCAGGCCATACCAGTTAGGCGACACGATATCCAGATACCAGCTAAGTCCAGAAATATGATGATTAGCAGAATTATCAACTGTATAATCCCATTTATCACTATTGATATTATTCCTTTTTATTAGCTGCCAGGTCATCGCATATCTTTTAAAAAAGTGACAAAGAAATTACTCCAATTTTTCCATCTATTTTTATTTGTAAAACTTTCATTATGTAGCAAGATTACTAATTCACCACCGAGAATCATAGATGATTGAATATTATCAAAACTTTGTGAGAAATCATCTGGATTAGATTTTTTATAATCTACAAAACTGCTATCCATTATAGCTGTTTGATGTAATACTAATTCAGTTTGTTTATCATTAATTATATCATAGAAAAATACTGGATGAGCTGTTCCTAATGGAAATCCAGGTATAGAAGCGTAGCCAATAGAAAAATCATCTTTAAAGCCAGCATTAGCGATGAGATTCATTTGAGGTATATCTAATCTAAGGTAATGTGCTCTACCTTTATTAATAGGTTTATTAATTAAATGTTCTAAAAAATTTTTATCTTTTTCTATCAATTCAAAATAATTTTTAGAATAATAGCTATAGTGCAGCCCTACTGCATGTGAAGAAGAAATATTTTTTATAAGATTTTGAAATTTTGAGCAATTTATTGAATTATTTTTATCAAATTTTGTTGTTTTTTCTGAAACTAAAAAGAAAAAAATTAATGGATTTTGTAAAAATTTTTCTAATTCTAATAATAAATCAAAAGTGTCAAAAACATCTTTTTTTAAGTGTAACAGTGTAAATAATCTATCAAAAACGTGTTGAAACTTAAAATTTATAAAATCTCTCACAGCACCGCCAAAATTTCTGTATAAACCTTTACACAAATATGAATAAGCCATGTCTACATCAATAGTAACCTGTAATTTATATATTTTCTCGAATTGTATAGGTAAATCATTAAATCTAATTTTTAACTCTTTAGCTAGTAAAAAAATCCATTTATCTACCCAAGGGAAAATAAAATTATAATTTTCATGAAAAATAGCAGAGTGTATTAGAAGAAATCTACCATGTATATCACTATTTTTAGAAAAATACCTTTCCCACCCCGAAATGCAATAAAATACTGCAGAAAAAATATCTTGACCAAAAAAATTTTCATTATTTACAGGAAATATGGATAAATTATTTAGTGATTTTTCTTTTTCTGGTGTTAAATCAGAGAAATATCCATCATTTAAAATAGGTGATGTTTTTAAAATATTTATGCTGTTATCTTTGGGCAGAATACTATAATTAATATGAGCGAAAGTATTAGCATTAGTTATCAAAACATAAGGAAGCTCTAGGACTTGATTAAAAATAAAATCAAGAGTATATTGTAATCTATGAGAAATAAAATCTGAGTAAATTACTATATAGTTACTCATCTAAATTTTTATTTTTTTGTTTAAAGAAATAAACTGTTAATTGAAATATTACAGTCCATCCGAAAGGGAAAAGTAATTGAGGCAGATAAGGTACAAAATCTTTAAGATGCATTCTAGATATTAGCCAGCAGTAAATAAACATATCTATATGCAGCATTAGATATGCAAAGATGCCATGAGATATTTTAGTTTTAAAAGACCAATTCGCTGGTTGAATAAAAGGCATGATAGTACCATAAATACTTAAAGCTATAAGAACAGCCCACCATTCTTTGCCTACAATTCCCCACCATCTATTGAACAAAAAGAAAATCAATGTAACTAATGATATTCTAGCTCCCCATCGATAGACCTTAAAACTTCCTAGTAAAAAATCTGCATTTTCTGGATCTTGTATTTTCATAAATCAACTTTTATGATTTTAAATTGTTAAAAAATAATAATTTTTCACAAATATATTGAGCTGTATGTCCATTGCCGAAATATGCTGGGAAAATAGTAGGAGGATGATTAATAAATTTATTAACCAAAGAAATAAATTCATCTATATTCTGTGG
>JAGPGB010000241.1 GCA_018056215.1 Bacteroidales bacterium
TGAGCTGCCAAGCTCATATCTCCTATTTCATCTAAAAACAAAGTGCCATTATTAGCTAACTCGAAACTGCCTTTTTTAGATTTTATAGCAGAGGTAAAGGCACCTTTTTCATGACCAAAAAGTTCACTTTCTATCAATTCAGAAGGTATAGCAGCACAATTCACCTCAATAAATGGACCTTTGGAACGAGGACTCAACTCATGTAACCAATGGGCAATATTTTCTTTGCCAGTACCATTTTCACCAACTATTAGCACTCTAGCGTCTGTGGGAGCAATTCTCTCTATATTTGTTTTAAGTCTTTTCATCACATCAGATTCACCTATCAAAGCATATTTTTTGGTTAATTTGCTTTTAAGTCTCTTAGTTTCCTCCATCAAATTAGATCTATCTAAAGCATTACGTATAGATATTAGCAACCTATTTAAGTCAAATGGTTTTATTATAAAATCAAAAGCACCTTTTTTGATAGCATCTACTGCCGTATCGATAGTCCCATGACCAGATATCATTATTACTGGTATATCATAGCTTTGTAAAATTTTTTCTAAAAGCTCCATACCATCCATTCCAGGCATTTTAATATCACATAAAACTACATCAAACGATTGCTGAGAAAATAAATCTAAAGCTTGCAATCCACTATCAGCCTCTACCACTTCATAACCTTCATATTCGAGCATTTCTCTCAAAGTCTCTCTCACAGATTTCTCATCATCTACTATTAAAATTCTACTCATTCCAATGAAATTTATTTAAATTAATTATATTATAAATTATTTTGTCTAAATTACAAACAAATTTATACTATCCAAATAAGCTCTCGTCTAATAATGCCAGCAAGAGGATAAAGGTAAGGATAATTACGGCTTTCAGGTAAATCTTCTATTTCAAAATTAACACAATAATTTTCGAAAAATTCTACTTTCTTTTTGTCTAAATTAGTAAAAGCAATACCTGTATAATACAAGCCCTGATTGAGTAGATTTTTTTCTAATTTAGCATAAATTTTAAAGATACCTTTGCCTTTAGGTACTCTATCACTATCAATGATACTAGTCAATACATATTGATTATTAGAGGTTAAAAGGTGAATATTAGGATAAATGTCATCATCAGTTAATTTCTCATAGATAATTTCAAAATAAACATCTTCATTATTAGTAAAAGTGAATTTTTCATTATTCTCATTATCTAAAATTCTCAATGAAATTGGCTTAAGGGCTTCATTATTAATATTATTCCAATATTTAGAAGTATCATACTTGGCTATCTCATTTATATATTTGTCAATTACTTTGTCAGTATCATCAAAAGTATCTATATGTCCATTGACAAAAAGAGCAGATTTTTCGCATAGGTTAGAAATAGCATTGAGGTTATGGCTAACAAAGATGATTGTTCTACCTTCAGTATTAGAAACCTCATCCATTTTGCCAAGACATTTCTTTTGAAATTCAGTATCACCTACAGCTAATACTTCATCAACGAGCATAATATCTGCATCTAGAAAAGCTGATACTGCAAAAGCCAATCTCATTTGCATTCCTGAAGAGTAGTGTTTCACTGGAGTATCAATAAATTTTTCTACACCTGAAAAAGCAACAATATCATCAAATTTTTTATTAATTTCTTGACGTTTCATGCCTAAGATAGCTCCATTGAGATAAACATTTTCTCTACCAGTTAGCTCTCCATGAAAGCCAGTACCCACTTCTAATAAGCTAGCCACTCTTCCTCTCAATATAACGGAGCCTGATGTAGGATAGGTAATACGAGATAGAATTTTGAGAAATGTGCTTTTACCTGCACCATTTTTGCCAATAACTCCAATCTTTTGACCTTTTTCTATAGTCAAGTTTACATTGTCGAGAGCTTTAATGTAATGTTTTTTTCTCTTTTGATGATTAACATAAAATAATTGAGTAATGGCATCTCTAAAAGTCAGATAAGAGCCATGCAAAATACCTAATCTATATATTTTAGTTAAATTTTCTACCTCTACAATTGGATTCACAAAATTAAGATCAAAGATTAATAATTATAAAAAGTGAGAAGGTATAAATTAATATTCGCTAGACCAAGCTATACTTACAACCTTATCATCTTCCAAATAAAAATCTACCATATCATCTTCGATTGATACACGTTTTTCGCCCCATTCTTCTACTTCTTCGTCAAATTTACTATACCCAGCATTATTTAAAAATTTTTTTAAGTCATTATAAGATAGTCCTATTACCTTATTGCCTTTAAAATAAGTATCAGGGAAAGAACTTTCTATGCCTTTAAGTGCATAATAATCATCATCTATCTCATCAAAAAATAAAGAGATATTATCTTCATAAAACCAAATGCTAGTAGCTGGCTCATCATCTTCTTCTTCGTATTTTTCGATGTCATCTGGCTCACCTAAAATTTCTAAAACTGCATCTTGTGAGTCTCCAAATTTAAATAAATTAGAACCTTCTAAAGGTATAACGTCCAATTTTTTAATTTTTTCCATATGGATATTTTTTTATTAATGGTGAATTTTTTTCTTTTAGCATATCTTTGAAAACAAGTTTATCAACTAAAGCGGGGAAAAATTTACCTAAAAACACAGTTAATTTTCCCTCAGTAGTCATGATAACCTG
>JAGPGB010000242.1 GCA_018056215.1 Bacteroidales bacterium
CTAAACCATGTCTCTTGCCTCTTAGCAAATTGACAAATGGCAATATACAGTTTATTCACCATCTCTTCTTTAGTCAATTCACCTAATAAATATTTAGTAATGTATTTATATTCTAATCCTAAAGATATTAATTTTTCAGCATTTGTTCCTTGTGCCAGCAAATTGTTTACCTCCTCTATCATGCCATTTTGTAGTCTATTTATTAATCTATTATAAATCCTATCTCTCAATATTTCTCTTGGGAATCTAATACCAAAAACAATATTTTTTTCTATTTCATATTCTAAATCATTTTGTTGCAAAATATTTCTCTGCTCCTGTATGGCTATTTCTATAGCTCTTATATAGCGATGCCTATTATTTTTTTCAATATTTTTACTAATATTTAACTGCTTATAAAAACTCTCAAGCTCTGCTATGCTCATTTTTGAAAGTTTATCTCTTAAAAGTTGATCTTGAGAAAAAGTACTAAATCGGTAATTAAGCAATAAAGCTTCAATATATAATCCTGTACCACCACATACAATCGGTATCTTATTATTTTTCATTATTTGCTCGATTGATTGAATGGAGTCTCTTTGAAAATCATACACACTATATTGTTCATCAATTGTTCGTATATCAATGAGGTGATGAGCAATCTCGCAATTATCTAATTTATACTCTTGCAAATCTTTTCCAGTACCTATATCTAACCCTTTATATATCTGTCTACTATCTGCACTGATAATCTCGCCACCAATATCCTTGGCTAATCTGACAGCTAATTTTGTTTTACCAGTAGCGGTAGCACCGAGTATCACTATAATGTATGGAATTTTAATCATTTATTTTTTATATATGTTAATTTTTATCATTGTTGCTTTATCAGAATCATTATAATTATCCCAATTTTGTATAAATATTTTATAATATTTATCTGAAAATCAAAAAAATCGATTCATAAGTTAATATCTTGATACAAAATTAATAATTAATAGATTAATAAAAGATGTTTTATAATAGCAATTTATTTTTTTGCTTTTAATTTGTATTAGTAATTTTGCACTTAATGAAGAAATCATTAATACTAATTTTATTAATCACTATACTATCATCTGAATTAATATATTCTCAGATAGATGATACTATTACTATTAAGCATGCTAAGGCTTATCAATGGAGCTACGAAAACAATTTTATGAAAGCAGATAGTGATAGTTATGATCTCGATACAGTAAATTTTTTTTATTTTTCTCCATATAAAGATTACAAATATATGCTTACCAATGACCTTGTTGGTGGTGTTTCTTATCCAGCATATTTACCAGAACTTACTAGCTCTTATGAAATTTCTGAAATAAAATTGCCATATTTACGATTTGTAGGTTTTTTTGATATAGAAAATATTCCACTTCTAGTCTCTGATACAGCTATTATGCAAGCTAGATTTATGCAAGGTATTTCTAGAGAAGAGTATTTCCAGGCACATTTCACAATGCCAATATCAGACATAGCACATTTTAATTTTTTTTACCGTACCTTTGCAGCTAATTCTACTTATACTAATTCGTCAGTTAGACAAAATCAATTTTATTCTACTTTTTTTGGTAATACTAAAAATAAAAAATATAATTATTACTTAGGTATATTGCAACAAAATAGGACTACTAAAGAGAATGGAGGCATCCTAGATATGAGTTCATTTACAGACTCTGCTAAAACAGATCGTATTTTGCTCGATGTATTACTAAAAAATGCTCGTGCTTTTCATAGAACTTCTGATTATTTTTATTCTCATTCTTATAATGTTAGCAAGTCATTATCTGTTTTTCATCATATTTCATATTCACAATATAGTTTTAAATATGAAGACCCTACGCCAACTTTGGATTTTTATTCTCCAAATGTTGTAATGCTCAATGATAGTGTATTTGACACTTTACATGTTTGGCAGCTAGATAATAAATTAGGATTAAATTTTAATAATAATATTTGGGAAGTAAATCTAAGCTACAATTATTCTATAGGAAAATACAAGATGGACAGCATTAGAACAAAACCAATTTTTAGTACTATAAATGCTATTATTAGCTATAGGAATCTGGTCAAATTGGATTTGCAATATTATTTAGGTAATTATAAAAATAATAAAATTGTCTTATCAGGCGCTTTACCTTTTATTTCTTATGAAATAGGTTATAATAATTATTCTCAATCATATATTTACTCACATTTTTTAGGAAAATATTACAAATATATTGACACTTTACCCAATACAGATCTATTATGGGCTAGAATTGGAAATAAAAATAAATTTGGCTCTATATCAATATTTGGTGGATATCTAGATAATAAATTATACTTTGATGAAGATGGTATAACAAATTTTACAAAATCTATAATATTTGCGGGATTAGAGCTAGATTTAGAATTTAAGATAGGGAAACATTTGGCCATACAATCATATAATCTTTTACAATATCCTTTTGATAATAAAACTTTGTCAGTACCACTATGGCTCACAAGAGATGTATTCTATTATCATACATCTATTTTCAAAGGTAATGCATATTTAAAAACAGGTATTGAATTTTTGTATTTCACAAAATATTATGCTCCTAAATGGAATCCTAATATTCAATATTTTGAAAC
>JAGPGB010000243.1 GCA_018056215.1 Bacteroidales bacterium
CCAGAGAATATTAAGTCTTTTATAGAAATTAATCCAGTTAAATCAAGAAAAATAACCATCATTATTATAACTATTAATATTTTCACAAAATTTAGGCTTTTAGTAATAGATAGTCTAGCTGCTATCTGAGCACCGATAATATTGCCTATACCATGTACTAGTCCATATTTCCAATTTACCATTCCATTAAAGACATAAATGACAAAAGATATTGAAACATAAAACATTACTAAAAAATTTTTTACTGCATTAGCTTTTCTAAGATCATAGCCCATTAAGTATATACATGCAAATAAAATATAATATCCTACTCCTACATGAATAAAGCCTCCATATAACCCGATAATAAAAAACACTAAATATGTTAAACCGTCTTTTCTTTTAAAATTCTCATTATTTTCTTTTCCTTTTTTCCAGCTCGTAGGATTAACAAACATTGAAATAATCATAACGACCAAAACAACCATTAGAGCATAACGAAAAAATTGCTCATTTACATTAACAGCAAATAATGCCCCTATCAGAGAACCAACAGCAATGATTATGGCTTGAGGCCAAATACTTTTATATGGAATTATTTTGTTTCTAAAAAATACTGCATTAGATGACAGAGTTTGCAAAATGATAGCTAGTCTATTTGTCCCATTAGCTATAGTAAATGGTAAACCCAACCAATTAAATACTGATAAAGAAATGATAGTTGCTCCTCCCGCCAGAGTATTGATAAATCCAACTAATAAGCCTGAAATAATAAGTATTATGTATATTTCCATTTTAATAATTATTCTGGTGAGAAAAAGAATAATGTTTTTTTAGGTTTTAAATCAAAATTTAACCATTTATTATTCATAATTTCTAGTCCTAGCATAGAAGCTGTTTTCATTTTATTTACTTCCTTATTTGTAAGTAAATAAGATAACATAGAAATAGAAGGATTATGTCCTAATATCATTAATCTACTAATTTCATCATCTACTTGATAAATAGTATCTATATAAGTATTCAAATCTCCAGAATATAATGTATCTTTAATATCAATAATATTATAAGGCAAATTCAATTTATCAGCAACTATTTCAGCAGTATGTAATGCTCTTTTAGCACTACTAGAAATTATTAATTGTGGAATTAGATGAGGATTATTAGCTAAAAAATTTGCAGATAAATTAGCTTGATGAATTCCTTGTTCAGTAAGATCTCTTTGAAAATCACTAAGGGCTGGATTATATTTTATGGCATTAGCATGCCGCATTATTATCAAAAATTTATTCTCATTACCAAGCATATAAAGGAAAATCTTTCATTAGTTTATGAACTTCAGATTTTACTTCATTAATATTGTTGTCATTATTAATATCACTTAGTACTCTATCGATTAAATTAACGATTATAGGCATATGATGTTCTTTTAACCCACGAGTAGTAATAGCGGGTGTGCCTACACGTATACCAGAAGCCTGGAAAGGAGAGCGTGTATCAAAAGGGACCATATTTTTATTAATTGTGATATCAGCTTTCACAAGAGTATCTTCGGCTTGTCTACCAGTGAGTTCTGGGAATTTTGGACGTAAATCAATCAGCATTAAATGATTATCTGTACCACCGCTAATAACATGATATCCGTTATTAATGAATTCTTTTGCCATAGCTTGAGCATTAGCTCTTACCTGTGTCATATATTCACGATAAGAAGGTTGTAAATCTTCGAAAAAAGCTACTGCTTTAGCAGCGATTACATGTTCTAATGGTCCGCCTTGAGCACCTGGGAATACAGCACTATTAATAATTTCAGACATCATTTTGATTTTACCTTTTGGTGTAGTAAGGCCCCAAGGATTCTCAAAATCTTTGCCAATAAGTATCATACCGCCACGTGGTCCACGAAGCGTTTTATGAGTAGTAGTAGTAACTACATGGCAATATTCCAATGGATTATTTAAGAATTTACAAGCTATTAAGCCTGCTGGATGTGCTATATCAGCCATTAGAATAGCCCCAACACTATCAGCTATTTGACGCATACGTTTATAGTCCCAATCTCTACTATATGCAGAAGCTCCAGCGATAATCATTTTGGGTCTTTCTTGCAGAGCAATTTTCTCCATTTCATCATAATCGATGTAGCCATCTTCTTTTACATGATAAGCTATAGGATTATATATAATCCCACTAAAATTAACTGGTGAGCCGTGAGTGAGATGTCCACCATGAGATAAGTCTAAACCCATGAACTTATCACCTGGCTTCAGACATGCAAAAAACACTGCGAGATTAGCCTGAGCTCCACTATGAGGTTGTACATTAGCATATTCTGCACCAAATAATTCTTTAGCCCTGTCAATGGCCAATTGTTCTGATTGGTCTACTATTTGACAACCACCATAGTAACGTTTTTGTGGATAACCTTCTGCATATTTATTAGTAAGTACAGAGCCCATAGCTTCAAGTACCTGAGGACTTACAAAATTCTCACTTGCTATTAATTCTATACCTTCACTCTGTCTATTAAATTCCTGCTGAATTAACGAAAAAATTTTTTCATCTCTTATCATAACTTTTTTTGCAAAAATAACAAAAATTATTATAAAATTATTCTAATTAAAAGAATTTTAGCATAATAGAATTAAAAAA
>JAGPGB010000244.1 GCA_018056215.1 Bacteroidales bacterium
ATTTTTACCTTGGTAAATATGTCAGCTTATCATTGAACTGCTTTAACCAGCTAATGTGGGCTAGATTCTCTGCAATTTCTAATTTTTCTATAGTTTCTATAAGTGTTTTACCTACACATACTATACCGTGATTGGGCATTATCACAACATCGGAATATTTTATTTTTTCTGCAATCTCATTAGCTAAATCATCTGTCCCCATAGGATAATAATTAGCAAAGCTTATTTTCTTTATATTAAATTGAGCTTCATCAGTAACATTAGTATCTATCTGCAAACCCCAAATAGCAGCTACAGTACACCAAAATGGATGTGCATGTATGATCACTTGTACATCAGATCTGGCATTGTATATAGCTATATGCATGGGTGTTTCTATACTTATTTTATGTTTTGTTTTTAGTATATCTCCATTTATAGTTATATATGCAATGTCTTTTGCTTTGAGATCATTTTTATCTATTTGAGAGGGGGTAATTAAAATCCTATCATCTATTTTCATGCTTATATTACCTCCTAGGCTAGTAGTTAACTTTTGTAGGTATAGTCTTCGCATAAACTTTGATATATCTTTGGCTTGTTTTAAATATTGTTTCATTATTTACAAGATTTTAAATAAAAAATTCATTATATCAAGAATTAAATTGCTTTATCAAATCATTAATATTTTTATAAATACCTTGTTCAGTAATAAACGAATTAATAAATTTTGCAGGAGTGATGTCAAAAGCGTAATTAATAGATTGATAATCTGATGGGAATAATTCAGAGCTAATCCATTCATCATCATAAAAAGATTGAATAGATTGTATTTCAGAAGAATTCCTTTGTTCTATTGGAATGTCATCACCTGTATCTAATGAGAAATCAAAAGTAGAAATAGGAGCAGCTACATAAAATGGTATAGAATGAGCTGCAGCAGCTAAAGCTTTTAGATAAGAACCAATTTTATTAGCTACATCGCCATTTTTAGCTATTCTATCTGCACCTATTATTATCATATCGACATTATGTTTCATCATTAGTAGTCCACCTGCATTATCAGTAATAATAGTAAAAGGTATTTTTTCATTATAAAGTTCCCATGCAGTTAAACGAGAACCTTGATTTAATGGACGAGTTTCATCTACCCAAACATGAATAGGTATATTTTGTTTATTTGCTTCGAAAATAGGAGACAGTGCTGTTCCATAATCACCACAGGCTAACCACCCTGCATTACAATGAGTAAGTATATTAACTGTGTTTTGTGATTGATTATGAATTGATTTGATTAGTTCTACTCCATATGTCCCAATTTTGTAGCAGGCATTTATTTCATTATTTGCAAATTCGCTAGCTCTATCATATACTTGTGAATTATTTATATTTCTATTTATTGCAGAAAACACATAATCTGCACCTTTTTTTAAATTTATAGCTGTAGGACGAAGAGAAATTAATTTATTATAATCTTGTCGGATAAGATTAATATCACCATTATTATAATGATGCGATAACCAAATAGAGTAAGCTGCTGTTATACCAATAGCTGGAGCACCACGTATAGCCATATTAGTGATAGCATCAGAAATGTCATTTAGATTGTTCAATTTCAAAATAGAAAATCTAAAAGGTAACTTTGTCTGATCAATGCAATAAATTACTTTATTATTAATATCTGCCCATACTGATTGGTAATTTTGATTATTTACTAACATATTTTTTATAAAATTTTAATTTTTATTTCTTGGATGGAAATTGTCTATAACATCTCTCAAATACGACATGGAAACATGAGTATAAATTTCAGTAGTTGTGATAGATGAATGTCCTAGCATTTCCTGAACTGCAAAAAGATCTGCACCATTTTCTACTAAATGTGTAGCAAAACTATGTCTAAAAGTATGTGGATGAACATTTTTTTGTATCCCAGCTTTAGCAGCATAATCTTTGACAATTATAAAAATCATTTCTCGAGTTAACTTTCTACCTCGCCTATTAAGGAAAATATATTGTTGATATTGAGTAATCATCGGATAATGTGGCCTACTATATTCTATATAATAATACAAAGCATTTTTTGCCTTACTACCAATAGGCACATAGCGTTCTTTATCACCTTTTCCTATAACTCTTAATATAGATTCATCTATAAAATAATCCATTATTTTCAAATTGATAAGCTCACTCACCCTCAACCCACAACCATATAAAACTTCAATGATAGCCTTATTGCGGTGTCCTTCGAATTTACTTAAATCAATAACAGATAAAATTTGCTCTATCTCTTCAATCGATAAAATCTCGGGTAATTTTCTTGTAAGTTTCGGTGTATCTAATTGCTCAGCAGGGTTGTCTTCAATGATCTCCTCTTCTTGTAAAAATTTATAAAATGCCCTGATGCCAGAAATTATACGTGCTAATGTGCTACTTTCTAATCCTAATTCAGATAAGAAACTCACAAATTGTTCTAAATCATCCAAATTAGCTGAAATAAATGATTTATTGATGCCACTAAAATAATTAATTAACTTACTAACATCTCTTAAATACGCATCAATAGTATTAGGACTATTTCGCCTATCTAAAAGCAAATATTTATGAAAACTTTTTAAATACTCATTATCCATATT
>JAGPGB010000245.1 GCA_018056215.1 Bacteroidales bacterium
AGATTATCTATCTCTTGTTCAGTGAAAGTAGATTGTTTTTTTTCTAAATTTATGCTAATAGCATATGATATTTTACCTGCAGGTAGATTTTTGCCTTCATAAACATCAAAAAGATTTATATCCTTTACATATTTGGGAGCTGCTTTATAAATGACATCTTTGATTTGCTGAAAAGTAATATCATCATTGAGAAGCAAAGATAAATCTCGCTTAACAATAGGGAATTTATTTGGCTCTGCATATTTAACTTCATTTTTTGAGTATGATTCGTACAAATTTTCTAAATAGATTTCTGCATAATACACTGGTGCATCAATATCGAAATATCTCAGCACATCATTTTTCACTTCACCAATAGTTGACAATAATTTATTGTCATTATAAATTTCAAAAGAATTTATTAGCAAACGATGTTCTGTTTCATTGTAATCAAATTGTTTATTTTTGATATATTGATAAAATATATTTTCTATAATAGATTTAATGTCAAAAAGATCAATATCATTGGATTTGTATTTCCAATTGTCAGCAAATAAGTTACCAGTCATCCATATAGCTAATTGTTGATTTTCATAAAATTTTTCTTTTACATTATGAGCTTGAGCATTAATTATTTTATAAATTTTCCCAAATTCAAAAAACAATAAATTTTTTTCTTGTCTATTCAGATTATAAGCAATAGATTTAAGTCCACCAAAAAGTAAAGAAGGACGCAAGATATTCAATTCTTTACTAATAGGATTTAGCACTTTTACATATTCATCTTCAGTAAATAAATTAAATTGCTTATAATAATTTTCTGATTCTAGGCTATTATTCATTATTTCTGTGAAACCTTCAGCTTTTAATTTTATAGATAAATTATAAGTAAAATTATGATATTGTGATTTAAATGGCTTAATAGAATAATTCACACGTTTAGGACTTTCGATTTTATCAAAACCAGCTATTCGAATCAGTTCTTCAGCTATGTCTACTGGTTGTTTAACATCTACCTTTGCCATTGGAACCTTTACAGTCAGTATATCATCCTTTTCATCTAATAAATCAAAATTCAAATCTAAAAGAATTTTTTTTACATTATCTTTATGTAGTTCTGTGCCTAGGAAATTATTAGTTTTATTAATATTAAAACTAATAATTTCATTATTTATTACCTTTCCTATTGATTCTATGATATCACTGGAAATTTCGCCACCAGATACATCTAAAATCAGTTTAGCAGCTCTATGAAGAGCAAAGTTTAATATGCTATAATCTGCACCTCTTTCATAGCGATAGGCTGCCTCAGTATGCAAATTATGTCTGCGAGCAGATCTGCGAATATATGAAGGATTGAAAAAAGCACTTTCAATGAAAATAGTTTTAGTATTATCACTGACACCGCTATCTATGCCACCCATAATACCTGCCATACACATTGGTTCTTCTGCATTACAAATCATCAAATCTTCATTAGATAGCTCTCTTTCTATGCCATCGAGGAATTTAAATTTTGTACTCTCATTAGCAGTTTTCACTATTACCTGATGTCCTTTTATTTTATCATAATCAAAAATATGTAAAGGTTGCCCTATCTCCATCATCACATATTGAGAAATATCTACAATATTATTTATACTTTTCAGTCCCCAAGCATTTAAATAATTTTTTAACCACAGTGGACTCTCTTTTACAGACACATTATCTATGACTAAACCACAATATTTAGGACAAGCTTCAGCATTGTCTATTTTAATAGAAATCGGTAATCGCTTATTAGGGTGAATATCTATTGTATCTGGGAGCAAAAATTTATAATTAACTTGAGGAAATCTCTGATTGAGAGCAGCAAAAATATCTCGAGCTATACCTAAATGTGAAGTAGCATCAGCCCTATTTGGTGTTAATCCTATTTGATATATTGTATCTTTATAAATAAAATCTTTAAATATTTTATTAGCTTTTTCCCCAACATTGACATCATCAGATAGAACTAATATCCCTGCATGTGAATGACCTATACCAAGCTCATCTTCGGCACAAATCATTCCATTACTTTCTATACCACGAATTTTAGATTTTTTTAATTTAGTCCATTCATTGCCAAAACGTACAAAAGAACCTGGTAGAGCAACTACAACTTTTTGCCCTTTTGCCACATTAGGAGCACCACACACTATAGTTAATGGAGAGCTTTCACCAATATTTACAAGAGTTTTATGTAAATGATCTGTTCCTTCGATTTTTTCTACTTGCAAAACCTCACCTATTATAATATTATTCATCTGCCCAGGTATGCTTTCGAACTCTGTTACTTGCTCCACCTCTAATCCTACAGAGTTTAGAATATCATATAAAACATCATTATTTATATCCCATGGATAAATAAATTTTTTCAGTAATTCTACAGAGACTATCATAAGTAAATTCTTTTAATTAATATAATGCAAAATTCAATATTTTTTTTTACTTGAGAAATATTTTTAAAAGTAAAAATTATGAATAATTATTTTTTTATAAAAAAATAATTGTTAATTTTGCAAAAATATAATATTAAAATGGGTGGAGCAGTTGTAACTTTTATGATAATAGCTATAATAGTAGCTATTCTATGG
>JAGPGB010000246.1 GCA_018056215.1 Bacteroidales bacterium
ACAATAATTTTAAAAAAAGATGTTAAATATCATTTTTTTTGAAAAAAGCTCATTAAATCTATATTTTAGAATAATATTAAAGTGATTATTTTAAAAAATTTTTATAAAAAATTAAAAAAATTATATTTTTGCAAATAATATTTTAATCTGAATAATTATGGATGAAAATAAGCCAGTTAGAGAATCAATATTTTCTAAAACGAATTTAAAACCTTTAACTGATCCTTTGAGCAATAATAATCCTGTAATTGTACAAATTTTAGGAATATGTAGTTCATTGGCAGTAACTGCTAAATTAGAACCCGCAATTGTAATGGCTATATCAGTAACCGTTGTTGTAGCATTTTCTAATCTTATTTATTCGTTAATTAGAAAAACTGTACCACCTAGTATTAGAATTATTGTTCAATTAGTCATTGTGTCAGTTTTGGTTATATTAGTTGATCAAATATTAAAAGCTTTTGTTTATGATGTTAGTAAACAATTATCTGTATTTGTCGGATTAATAATTACTAATTGTATTATAATGGGTAGATTAGAAGCTTTTGCAGGTAGTAATGGTCCATGGCCTTCTTTTTTAGACGGAATAGGTAATGGTGCTGGTTATGGATTGATTTTAATTATAATTGCTTTTGTAAGAGAACTACTAGGTAGTGGAACTCTATTAGGCTATCACATTATACCTCAAGCATTTTATAATGCTGGTTATGTAAATAATGGATTGATGATTTTACCTCCTATGGCATTGATTTTAATAGGTGTGATAATCTGGATCCATAGAAGTTTTAATAAAGAATTAATAGACAAAAATTAAGAGTATATGCAAGACTTAATTAATATATTTGTTCGAAGCATTTTCATAGATAATATGATATTTGCTTATTTTCTAGGTATGTGCTCATATTTAGCTGTTTCTAAGACAGTTAAAACTAGTAATGGATTAGGGATAGCTGTCATTTTTGTATTAATTTTTACTGTACCTGTCAATTTTTTAATTAATAAATATCTTTTGTTGCCAGGAGCTTTATCTTTTATTAGTCCTTCTTTAGCTAATGTAGACCTTGGATTTTTAAGTTTTATAATTTTTATAGCAGTCATTGCTGCTATTGTACAATTAGTAGAGATGGTAGTTGAGAAATTTTTACCTTCCTTATATAACTCTTTAGGCATATTTTTACCATTGATAGCTGTAAACTGTGCAATCATGGGAGCATCATTATTTATGCAGGAGAGAGGTTTACAAACTTTTGGTGAAAGTTTCTTCTTTGCTTTAGGTAGCGGCATTGGTTGGTGGTTAGCTATTATTTCTATCGCAGCTATTCGAGAAAAATTATCTTATAGTAACATACCAAAACCTTTACATGGCACTGGCATAGCTTTCATTATTACTGGCTTGATGGCAATAGCTTTTATGAGTTTTTTAGGTATAACAATTTAAATTTTATTATCTATGGTAATCTTAATGTCTTTATTTAATTATATATTAATTAGTTTCCTTATTTTTGGTATTATTATAATTTTATTAGTAATAGGTTTGCTATTTGCTAAAAGTAAACTTACTCCTAAAGGAACTGTCAAAATAAATATTAATGGTGAAAAAGAAATAATTACTGAGCCTGGAAATAGTTTATTAATGACTTTATCAAATAATTCCATTTATTTACCTTCAGCTTGCGGTGGTAGTGGCACTTGTGGACTATGTAAAGTACAAGTTTTAAATGGTGGCGGAAGCATTTTACCTACAGAAGTAGGTTTTTTTAATAGAAGACAAATCTTAGATAAATGGAGACTGGGCTGTCAAGTAAAAGTAAAAGAAGATTTAGAAATTAAAGTACCAGAGAGTGTTCTAGGTGTCAAACAATGGGAATGCGAGGTCGTATCTAATAAAAATGTTGCTACTTTCATAAAAGAATTAATTCTAAAATTACCAGATGGCGAAATATTAAATTTCAATAGTGGTGAATATATTCAAATTTATGTACCTGAAAATCTCAATATAGATTTCTCTAAAGATATTTATGTAGAGGAAGAATTTAGAGATGAATGGGATAAACTAGGTGTGTGGAACTTGAAACTGGTAAATAAAGAAAGCACTTTCAGAGCTTATTCTATGGCTAACTATCCTGCTGAAAACGATATTGTAATGTTAAATGTTCGTATAGCTACACCACCATGGGATAAGAAAAAAAATAAATTTATGGATGTACCTCCTGGTATTTGCTCTAGCTATATTTTTTCATTAAAACCAGGTGATAAAGTTAAAATTTCTGGACCTTATGGAGAATTTCATCTAAAAGATACTAATAAAGAAATGATATTTATTGGCGGTGGTGCAGGTATGGCTCCTATGCGCAGTCATATTTTTCATCTATTCAAAACTTTACATACTAAGCGTAAAGTATCTTTTTGGTATGGAGGTCGCTCTCTGAGAGAACTATTTTATGTAGATCAATATAGACAATTAGAAACTGAAAATCCTAATTTCAAATTCGTAGTTGCTCTATCTGAACCAAAACCAGAAGATAATTGGAACGGTTCCGTTGGTTTTATTCACCAAGTTTTATATGAAAATTATTTAAAAAATCATCCTGA
>JAGPGB010000247.1 GCA_018056215.1 Bacteroidales bacterium
TTTATGTTAGAAATCAGATAATCAATTGAGTAATTTTTCATTATAAAATCTTTTCTATTTTCGAGGATATTATCATCTATGAGATGTCCATTAACTAGTTTAAACATTGCATTTGATAAAGCATTTGCATCATTTTTATTAATCAGAATAGCATTATCATTAACTATATCTATTACACCACCTACATTAGTAGAGATAATAGGTAATTTACTAGCTTGTGCTTCTATCAAGCTGACGGGTGTCCCTTCATTATTAGATGTTAATAAAATAGCATCTGATGCAGCCATTATATAATCTATATCCTTTCGCCAGCTTGTAAAGATTATATCTTCATCACCATTTGCCGTTTTGTATGAATATTTTAGTTTATTAATATTTGCATATTCCATTAATTCTGCCCTTAACTCTCCATCCCCAACAAACAAAATCTTTATCTGTTTGTTGGTTTTATTTTTAATCATATTTAAAGCATCGATTACTAACTTATGATTTTTTATAGGAACAATTCTACCTACAAGGCTAAACACAAAAGTATCATTTGATATACTAAATTCCGATCTTATTTTATTTCTTTTATTTTCTTTATCTATAGTAAATTTATTTAGTTCAAATCCTAAAGGTATTACTTTTACTTTATTATCAGGTGCTATTTTATATTTTTCGCATAAATCTTTTTTTTGATTATCACTCAGAGCTATTAATAAGTCTGTGTTTTTAGCTAAATTTTTTTCTAAAAAAATATAAAAATTTGTTTTGAAATTATCAAAATATGAATCAAAGACATGTCCGTGAAAAGTGTGCACGATCAATGGAACATTTGCATGATATGCTGCCCATCTGCCTATAGCACCTGCTTTAGATGCGTGAGTATGTACTATTTGTGGATTAAACTCTTTGATAATTTGTTTGATTTTTTTATATGCTAATAGATCATAATATGGTGAAATTTCTCTTTTTAATTCTGGTAAAATAAGGGGTTCTATGCCAAGAGAATGGGGTATCTCGAGAGATGAAGCTTCATATTTACCATTTTTGCCACCTATAAGTAATGTTTCAAAATCCTTATCTAAATATTTTGTTAAGTAGCTAGCATTATATGTGGGACCACCAAGATTAAATCTATTTAAAATTCGAAGTATTCTGATTTTGCTCATATTTTCTATTCCATATATCATTCAGTACATATAGTGTATAAAATAATCTATCTGAATTTTTAGCAAATTTAATTAAATTATTTTGATTATAGTATAAATTTTTATTTAAAATAAATTTAAAATTGCTATTCAATCCCTTATTTTCAAAATCATTTAATAAAAAATCATTCATCCATTTTTTAATTGGTACTTCAAAGCCATGCTTGGGCTTATTTAAAATATAATCTGGCAAAACATCACTAAATGTATTTCTTATTAGAATTTTATTAGTATTTTTATTAAATTTAAATGAATTAGGAATTTTGAAAACATTATCTACCAGCTCATAATCTAAAAAGGGAGAACGTATTTCTGTAGAGTTAGCCATGCCCATAAGATCCGTTTTCCTCAACATATCGCCTTCTAAAACTATGCTAAAATCAGTAGCTAAAATATTTTGATCTTCAATAAATTTTTCTTGTAAGAAATTAATTTTTTCATTAAACTCATGGCTCTGAATAATGTCTGGGTTCAAAATTTTATTAATAAAAAAAACATCGTTTATAGCAGTTAAATAAAAATATCTATTAAAGCCTTGTAAATCAAAAGCATTAGAAAATTTTTTTAATTGTCTCAATTTATTACTAAAAAAGTTATTGGAATTATAATTATCCCAAATAAAATTTTTACCTCCAAAAGAAATTAATTTATTAAAACAAGTTTTTTCATTTAATCTCGCCCAAGCCCTATATTTATTATAACCTCCAAAAAGTTCATCTGCTCCATCACCTGATAAAACTACTTTTACAAAAGGCTTAACAGCATTTACAAGTGTATAAAGTGCAATAGCAGAACTATCAGCATAAGGTTCATCAATATAATTAATAGCATTATTTATTGAATTTACCAAATTTTTTTCTTCTATAGGAATTATCTTATGAGAGATATTATTATCAATAGCAAATTTACTAGCAATAATAGATTCATCATAATATGGTAAATCTGGGAAGCTAATGGTATATGCTGTAATATCAGGATTAAATTTATGTGCTAAAAAAGTAATTATAGAAGAGTCTATACCCCCACTCAAGAATGTCCCTACTGGAACATCTGCATTTAATCTAATTTGTACACTTTTTTCTAGTAAAGATTTTATGTTAATAATATTTGTAATTACTTCATCATTATTCAATGTTTCAGTTGACAAATTATAATACTTGTTTATTATGATTTTATCTCCATCATAAATCAAATAACTAGCAGGAGGTAATTTTTTTATATTTTCAAAAGCACAAAATGGACTAGGAATATAAGTAAGAAACAAATATAAAGCAATTGCAGAATAGTCGTAATCGCAAGATATATTCATAGATCTCAAAGCTTTTATCTCTGAAGCGAAAAATAATTGACCATGATTATAAAAATAATAAAGTGGTTTATCACCAAACCTGTCTC
>JAGPGB010000248.1 GCA_018056215.1 Bacteroidales bacterium
AGACAAGATTTGTATAATTTAGATAAAAACGAAATAATAGAATTATTGCAATTGCAAGGTGATGATTTCATAAAATTAATTAAAAAAGCTAATGAAATTCGCTTGAAATATAGAGGTGACAAAGTATATTTTAGAGGTTTAATAGAATATTCTAATATTTGCAGAAAAAATTGCTTTTATTGTGGCATTAGAAGTGGTAATAAAAATTTTATTCGTTATACAATAAAAGATGATGAATTTTATAACGCTGTAAAATTTGCTATCAGAGAGCGATATGGGAGCCTTGTAATACAAAGTGGCGAAAATACTAGTCCAGCTTTTATAGAAAAAATTACAGAATACATAAAAGAAATTAAAAGAATTAGTAATGATAAATTAGGTATTACACTATCATTAGGAGAGCAATCATTAGAAACATATCAAAAGTGGTATGATGCTGGTGTACATCGCTATTTATTAAGAATAGAAGAGTCACATCCAGAGTTATACAAAAAATTACATCCGCAGGATGGTAATCACGATTTTGAAATCAGGTATAATTGTTTAATAAATTTGAAAAATATTGGTTATCAATTGGGCACTGGTATTATGATAGGTCTACCGTTTCAAACTGTTGAGCATTTAGCTGATGATCTGATTTTTATGAGAGATCTAGACATAGATATGTGTGGCATGGGACCTTATATAGAACATCCTGATACTCCACTTTATCAATTCAAAGATGAGCTTTTACCTTTAAAGGAAAGGTTTAATTTGACTTTAAAAATGATTGCTATTCTCAGGTTAATGATGCCAGATATTAATATCGCTGCTACCACTGCTATGCAAGCAATAGATCCAATGGGTAGAGAAAAAGCTTTACAAGCTGGTGCTAATGTTTTGATGCCTAATATTACTCCCAAGCAATACAGAGAAGAATATCTGCTCTACAATAATAAACCTTGTATAGATGAAAATCCTGATGATTGTATAGCTTGTTTAGACTCAAGGGTACAAATGGCAGGTTACCGAATAGGCTATGATGAATGGGGTGATAGTACTCATTATTTTAATAGAAAAAAATAGTAATAAATTTTTTTAATCTAATTTTTCTTGGGTTTATATCCACTTTGTTGCAATAGGATACTAGAGTTTGTTATAGAAAAAATATTTTTAAAATTTTCATTAGGATGAGTCTGTGCATAGCTACGTATTATTTGCCATCCTATATATTGACCTATACGTGGAGCACTATTTTGTGAAAATGTACTAGTGAACGGTGCCTCACCAATATATTTATTTATTTCACGTACATCAGTAGTATAAAGTAATTTCTTATCTATAAAAAATCCCCAAACATTGCCTTCATTGGTGCTAGCCCACATATATTGCGGCGTAGTATAATATATTTTTGTACTATCTGGTATTTCTGGTAAAGCTATATCTGTAAAATATAATATTTTACCATGATAAAGCATTTTATCTAAAAGAGTGCTATTAGGAGGATTATATTTTTCTACATATGACCTACCTATTTCTTTCATACAATCTACGATGATGAAATCTTTTGTCATCCTATATGAAATATATTTAGGTATGCCAAACTGTTTATAAATGTTATAATTTTCACCTAAATACATGTCTAAAGCTATAATAAGGTTATTTTCTGCATACTTAACAGGAAATTCAAAATCGCCACCAGAGACATAAGTGTAAATATTAGGAATGACAAAACTACTATCAAAATATAATATCCTTTTGAAAGCTTCTTTCAGAGAATTTTCTAACCATGACAAATCATTATATTGTTTATCTACATCTTTTTTAAATTGTTTCACTACAGGATCTGTTAAGTATAATTTCATCTGATAAATATTCGCTGGATTATTCAAATCTTCTAATTTATAAAAAAAACTATATTTTTTATGTAATGTTGTCAATTTTTCTTTTAAACTATCAAGAGGTATAGCAAACAAATCCTGCTCATATCTATGTATTTTAATCGGTGGCACATAAATATCTGTCATTTTTTTTCTTTCTATTACGGGTAAAAATTCTTTCTCTTTATTTTTATTACTACATGAGCTACATGCATTCAATAAAAGTGCAAGCAAAAAAACTACTGGGAATATTTTATTCATAAGAAATTATTTTTATAATTTTGTTTTTGAAATTCAAAATTAATAAAACTTATGAAAAGGATAGCAATTTTAATTATAGGACTTTTGTCAGTATTTTCATTAAAAATTTATGGACAAAATGATGAGTCATTAACAGAATTTAAATTTTTCAGAGCAGGTATGTATGGAACTAGTGGAATTACCTGGATGAAATCAGATATGAAAGAATGGACGAATGAAGGGACACGCTTCGGTTATGGTTATGGTTTCATGGCAGAGTTTGCTCTAGCACCTAATATTGTCATTGCATCGGGCTTTGATGTGATGTACGGTAGTGGTAAATTGAAATTCGCTGATACACTTGTCAGCTATGATGGTTCTATCGCTAAACAGTCTGATATTAACTCTTTATATAAAATTCAATATTTACAACTTCCTATAACTATCAAAATGCGTACTAATGAAATTAATTATTTCAGATATTA
>JAGPGB010000249.1 GCA_018056215.1 Bacteroidales bacterium
CACAGCCTAATAGATTTGAACCAGAGAAAATATTAAAAATTTACAAATAAATTACTCTCACTTAGTTGTATTATACTAGATTGTATGCGATATTACTAAATACAATTTTATAGACGAATTATTATTATTAAAAATTATATAATATAATTATATTGGGTTTTAAGTTTAAAGATTTATTAGACTATTAAACTTCTATTCTCCTCTATTATTTCATTTATTAAAGTTTCTACGATTTATTCTCATTTTATTTGAAATTTATAATTTTGCTAATTAAGTTTTTATTTAAGCATATGAATTCATTTACCTTGATAAATAAAATTTTTAAATCATATTTACAAAATTATTTTAATCTAAACAATGGTGAAGCAGGTAATCAGCAATTAGTATTTCATAGATTAATGAATCTACTCTCCGAGACCAAATATGGTAAACAATTTAAGATAAAGCCAAACATTAGTTATGAAGAATTCAAAAATATAATACCGATAAATACATATGATGATTTGAAAGAGCAAATATATGCCATGATGAATGGAGAAGTTGATGTATTGATACCAGGTAAGGTAGTTAATTTTGCTAAATCTAGTGGCACTACGTCTGATTATAGTAAATTCATACCCATCACTGATGCTATGATGAAAGAAAATCATTTCTCTGGTGGTAGTTTGATGATTTATTATTATTTAAATGCTAATCCCGATTCTCGAATGCTGAAAGGGAAGCATTTGGTTATTTTCGGTTCATTAACAAAAGAAAATGAGGTTATCAAGGGAGATCTTTCAGCACATATTTCATTAAATTTACCTTATTTTGCTAAAATAAAACGTATTCCTCCGCCAGATTTGGTATGGGATAGTGAATGGGAGACTAAATTTAGTTCTATTTCCCAAATTTCTGCTAATAAAAATGTAACTGCTATGTATGGAGTACCATCATGGTGCTTAAAATCTATAGAAAAAGTTTTATTATTGAAAAATGTTAATAATGTTTATGATGTATGGCCAGATTTTGAAGTTTATTTTCATGGTGGTGTAAATATTGATCCTTATTTACCACTATATAAAAAAATTTTTAATGAAAAATTGCCAATATTATGGGAAACATATAATGCTAGTGAAGGCTTTTTCGCTACTCAGGATACTTTAGTAAATTATGGTATGCGATTGCTCACTTCTATAGGCGTCTTTTATGAATTTATTGATTTTCAGGATTTTATTTCTGATAAAATGAATGCCATAACATTGGATGAGGTAGAACTTAATAAAAATTATGTAATAGTCATATCTGCCCTGAATGGCTTGTGGAGATATATTGTAGGTGATGTAGTGCAGTTCACAACTTTGAATCCTTATAGACTAAAAATCGTTGGTCGTACTTCTCAGTACATTAATATTGCTGGTGAGGAAGTGATGATAGATAATATAGAAAGAGCTATTATGCAGGCTTGCAAAATAGAGCATTGTTCTGTAAATGAATATACGGTTTTTGCTGATGGTCCTGATGAGAATAATAGATTTTTCCATCATTGGATAATAGAATTTAATGAAGCTCCTAATGATTTTATTTCTTTTAGAAATACTCTAGATGAACAGCTGCAAAGTATTAACTCAGATTATAATGCTAAAAGATATAATGATCTCATCCTGGCTCCTATTCGCATTACTGTGGCTCCTAATCATACTTTCTATAATTGGCTAAAGAGCAAAGATAGATTAGGCGGTCAAAATAAAATACCTCGTGTAGCTAAAAATTATGCTATGATCACTGAATTACTCAATATCATTGGTGATAATTATAAATTAATATGAAATATAATTTTTTAGGATTCTTAGTTTTAATTTTTTCTCCGATTTTCATTTTTTCGCAAGTGAAATTAGAGCTTATAGATAGTGTAAATATCCAAAATAATATATCTAAAGTGGTACCGATAAATAGTGATGTTTTGATTGGAGTAACAATAGATGGTAGATTATGTAAATGGAAAATCGAAAATAGTAATCTATCGATTATTTCTAGTGAATTTATTAATAGCAGTTCTGATAATTTGTTTTTTATTTCACCTTTTAAAATTGGAATTTTTTTAACTGAAGCCAATAATATTAAAATTTATGATAATAATTTACAGTTATTGAGCTTCCTTTCTTTGAATAATATCATAGATGCACCTGTTAAAAAAGTCTTTGCTGGCAATAATGAAAGTTTTATAATTTGGGATAATAATAATGAACTCACAAATATTTCATATCAAGGAAATAAAATTTGGACTTATGATTTGAAAACATTCGGATTGAATGAAATAATTGATCTAAATGTAGAAATTTTAGGGAATAATATTGCTGTTTTATTACCTGGTAAATTATTGATGATTTTCAGCCCAGATATGGTACCATTACAGATAATGGAAACAAATTTTTATGCTATAAAATTTATTAACAATTATTTATTAGCAATAGAAAATCAACGAATATTAGAGCTATTACGCTTAAAAGATTTTATGCCAGTATATGTAACTAGCATTAGTGAATCAACTAAAAGTGTAGAATGTAATAAAAATATTGTAACTACTCTGACTGATA
>JAGPGB010000250.1 GCA_018056215.1 Bacteroidales bacterium
TTTTATCTTAATTATTAAAAGAGTGCAAAAATAATGTCGGGCGAAGGTAATTTTATTGATTTTATTAAAATATATTGTCAATCTGGTAAGGGTGGTGCAGGCTCTGTGCATTTTCGTAGAGAAAAATATATTCCCAAAGGAGGGCCAGATGGTGGTGATGGTGGTAGAGGCGGGCATGTCATTGTAAAAGGTAATAAAAATTTATGGACTTTGCTTCACCTCAGATATACAAAAGTAGTAAAAGCCGAGGATGGTGAGGCGGGTGTTGGTAAATTGATGACAGGAGCTCAAGGTAAAGATGCTATCATAGAAGTACCTCTTGGTACAGTAATAAAAAATGCTGACACTGGCCAAATCATTTATGAGATAAATGAAGATGCTCAAGAGTTTATCCTATTGCACGGTGGTAGAGGCGGAAAAGGGAATAATTTTTTTAAAAGTTCTACAAGGCAAGCTCCTAAATTTGCTCAGCCAGGTGAAGATAGTGAAACTGGTATTTTTATTTTCGAATTGAAATTATTAGCAGATGTGGGATTAGTGGGATTCCCTAATGCTGGTAAAAGTACATTACTCTCTGTAATGTCTGCAGCCAAACCTCAAATAGCTGATTATCCTTTTACTACTTTGGTACCGCAGCTAGGTGTAGTGCCTTATAGAGATTTTAGATCCTTTACTATAGCAGATATACCTGGTATAATAGAAGGTGCAAGTGAAGGTAAAGGATTAGGACTGAGGTTTCTAAGGCATATCGAAAGAAATAGTATTTTGTTATTTATGATACCTATTACCTCTCCAGATCCCGATAAAGAGTATCACACTTTATTAAATGAACTTGAAAAATATAATCCCGTCTTATTATTAAAAAAACGTATCATAGCAATTACTAAAATTGATACTGTAGATGAAAATGAACTTTTAAATGCTAAACAAAAACTTGCTGATTTAAATCCTATATTCATTTCTTCTATTACTGGATATGGCATTCAAGAGCTCAAGGATAAATTGTGGACAACATTAAATACTGAATAAACTGATTATTATTAAAGAATTGTTTGAAAATGTGAATCTCAAATTTTAGATTTATTATTTATTTTGCAATAAAAAATATTTTATGTCATTAACTCCTATCAGCAATATTGGTGAATTTTCTCTCATAGAAAAAATTGCTAAAGAAATAAAAATTTACAATCAGGAAAAATTAGTAAAAGGTATAGGTGATGATGCTGCAGTCATAGAACCTGATAGAGATAAGGTCGAAGTGATTACAAGTGATATGTTAGTAGAGAATATACATTTTGATCTCAGTTGGATGCCTTTGAAACATTTGGGTTATAAATCTGTGGCTGTAAACCTAAGTGATGTAGTAGCTATGAATGCTATACCAGAGCATATAACTGTAACATTAGCTATGTCTAATAGATTTACTGTAGAGGCAGTAGATGAGCTATATGAAGGGATGAGATTGGCTTGTGAAAAGTATAAAATAGATATTATTGGTGGTGATATGGTTACTTCTAATCAGGGATTGATTATTTCTATAACTGCTTTGGGTAGTGTTGAAAAAAATAATGTTTTATATCGTTCTGGAGCTAATGTTAATGATTTGATTTGTGTTTCTGGTGATTTAGGTACAGCCTATGCTGGTTTGTTAATATTACAAAGAGAAAAAAGAACTTTTATGGCAAATCCACACTACCAACCAGATTTAGCTGCTTATGAGTATGCTATAGAGAAACAAATTAAACCAGAACCTCGTTTAGATATTATCAATAAATTGAAAGAATTAAATATTCAGCCTACAGCAATGATAGACATTAGTGATGGTCTCTCTAGTGAGCTACATCATATTTGTAAGCAAAGTCATACTGGTTGTAGAATATATGAGGATCGCATACCTATAGATATTATAGTATCTAATATTGGTGATGAATTTAATATCTCGCCTATAACTATGGCTCTTAATGGTGGCGAAGATTATGAGTTGCTTTTTACTATTCCGCTCGATAAATATGATTTAGTTAAAAATGATAATGATATTTCAGTGATAGGTCATATAACAGATGAGAGTGATGGATTGTATTTAATAAATAATATAGGAGAAGCAATTGAATTGAAAGCTCAAGGGTGGGATAGTTTTAATCACAATATTTGATTATTTAAAAATTTTTAAGATTATGGACATTTTCACTGCATTAGAAACTAGACGTAGTATTAGACATTATACTGGTGAACCTATTGATGAAAGTAAAATCATAGAAGCTATCAAATATGCAATGTATGCACCATCTGCTCATAATAGCAGATCTTGGAGATTTATTTTAACTTCAAAAAAAGAACATCTATTACAATTATCAAAAATACATCCTTATGCTAAAATGTTGCCAGAAGCCTCATGGGCTGTTCTTTTTTGCAATGATATGAACGCTGAAAAAACAGAAGGTTATGGTGCTCTGAATGTAGCTGCTAGTATTGAAAATTTTTTATTAGCTATTCATGGGATGGGATATGGCGCTGTATGGCTTGGCATTTATCCTAGACAAGAGCGTATGGCTATGATGA
>JAGPGB010000024.1 GCA_018056215.1 Bacteroidales bacterium
ATACTTGATTTCTACTAGCTCCACCAGGTAATACTTTTTTGGCTCTTTCATATAAAATTTCGTCTTTTTTTAATTGTGACATATTTTTTTATTTTATTGTGGTACAAAATTAAATATTAATATTAATCAAGTTTAACAAGATTTATTTATAAAAACTTAATTTAATATGTTGCAAATTTATAATTTTATTTTTAAACTCCAAATGTTTTTTAGTTTTAAATATTTCTGTTTATAATTTAAGAATAAATGATATTTTTTATCATTTATTCTAAAATAAGTGACTTTAAATATTAACAAACATTGTTTTGTTTACCACAATGATTAGTATCTATGACATATCGATACTATATAGAAAATTTTTAAAATTCTATACCTCTGCGAGCTATAATACCTCTATTATAATAATGTTTAATCTCTTTCATTTCAGTAACTAAGTCTGCTATATCGATTAATTGCTCTGGAGCATAACGTCCAGTAAGAATAATTTCGGTATTTTCATTTCTTAAGTTTATTACTTTCACTACATCATCTATGGAGATTAAATCATAATGAATAGCTATACATATTTCATCTAAAATTATCATATCATAGTAGTTACTTTTAATAGCCTCACTGACTTCTTTTAGTCCATTTTGAGCTGCTATAATGTCTTTATCAGTTGGATTATTAATAATAAAACAATCTAGTCCAAATTGGCAAATTTTTATTTCGGGGAAACGTTTTAGAGAAATAAGTTCTGAATATGGTTGTCCTTTAACAAATTGTGCAAAATACACCTTCATTCCAGCTCCTACAGCTCTAATAGATAACCCAATAGCTGCAGTTGTTTTTCCTTTGCCATTTCCAGTGTACAAATGGATATATCCTTTATTATTTTCCATATATTAAATTATTATAAATGAGTTTTATCTGAGATGATAGATCTGATGCAGGTTGCCATTCTATAATAGATTTACAATTTATCATTGCTGCTACTACTTGTGGATCAAAAGCTAATTTACCTATAATTTTTATATTAGATTTTTTGCAAAAATTTTCTATTTTTTCTGTAATTTTTATATTTAAGTCAAATTTATTGATAATGATAACTGTATTAAGATTAAATTTTGTTGTTAATTCTAATGTGCGTTGTAAATCTTTTAATCCTGATAACGTAGGCTCAGTAACTATAATGACGTAATCTACCCCTGTGATAGTAGAAATGACAGGACAACCGATTCCTGGAGGGCCATCGATAATTATTGTATTTATGTTATTTGCTTTAGCTAATTTTTTAGCTTTATCTCTAACAATATTGACAAGTTTACCAGAATTTTCTTCTCCTGGTGCTAGTTTACCATAGACCATTTTCCCATTTCTGAAACTACCATAATACATTCTACTTTTATCATTATCGATCATTGTAATTGCTTTATTAGGACAAATACGAGAACATAATTTACATCCATCACAATTAATTGGTGAAATGGTAATTTTTTGATCAGAGTAATAGATAGCATCAAATTTACAATATTCGATACACAATTCACAATTAATACACTTAGAATAGTCTATGACAGCTTTTTGACTGCCAATATAAATCTCTTCACCTTCTATATCTGGATTAAATAAAATATATAAATTACTAGCATCAACATCACAATCTGCCAAGACAACTTTTTCAGATAAAGTAGCTAATGCAGCACTAATGCTACTCTTTCCAGTACCTCCTTTTCCGCTAATTACTGCTATTTCCATATTTATCGACTATCAGGTTAAACATTGATATAAATTGTTCTTTCAGTTCTGGCTGGAAATGTGTTATCAATTTACCTTTTGAATAATATGAAGCAATTGTTTTATCAAAAGGAATTTCCATCAAAAGAGGTATATTTTCTTGTTTTAAATATTCATAAACTGCATTATCACCAAGACCTGTGCGATTAATTATTACACCACAGGTTTTACTCATAGTTTTTAAAGTTTCGACAGATTGTTTTAAATCGCTTAACCCAAATGGAGTAGGTTCAGTAACTAAAATAACAAAATCGGCTTCAGCTACAGTATTTATAAATGGACAAGAAGTGCCAGGAGGTGAATCTAAAATAACAATTCTATCATCATTTGCCTCTTTAATAGCTGCTTTAATAATAGGTACCGGTGAGAATATGCCTACTTTAGTCTTAGCTTCAACAACAGAAGTATGTTGTGTTATGAAAAAACGTGTTACTGTTCCCAATGAAACATCTTTTTCGCTAATAGCATCAAATTTACAAGCAACTGTGCATGCACCACAACCGTGACATAAATCCTCTAACACTTTTATTACTTTCAAATCAGGTAATATAAATATAGCATTATAATTGCAGTATTCATGGCATTTTTCGCAGAAAGTACATTTACTCTCATCAATAGCAGGTGCTTTTTGTATTACTTCAAAAGATGTTTCTTTATCTCCAGTAAAAAACACACAATCGTTTGGTTCTTCTGCATCACAATCAACTAATACTACTTGATAGTTTAGCTGCTGAAGAGCATAGAATAAATTTGTGGCTACTAATGTTTTGCCAGTACCACCTTTACCACTGGCAATAGCTAACTTCATTAATATCTTTTTTTGTAATTATGTAAATAAAAAATCTTCCCATTATATTCTAATGATTTTATTAATTCTTTTTTTAACAAAAATTGAACAATAGAAAAATCTGCATTATCCTTTTTTAATAATTCTAATAAAGAATCTTCCTGGAGAGGATGAACTGCTAAAATATTTAAAATATCTTCATATGCATCTCCTGTATATCCTATATTAGTTCCTTCTAAGTTTATTAAAAATTCTGTATTAATTCCTTTATTTGTAAATATTTGCCAAGCTTCATTTAATGTTTTAAGATCTGCTGGAATAGTATTAGAAAAAGCGGGAGGACGAATAGGAATGGATATATATGCAATTTTAGGATTAATTTTTGCTATAATAGATGCAATATTATCTATTTGAGATACATTATCGTTCACTCCTTGGATTAACATAGTTTCAGTACATAGAACTCCTTTATATTTTTTAGAAAAGTCAAACAATGAATTTTTATATATTTCAAAATTTAGTGTTTTATATGGGTGATTAATTTTTTTCCAAGACACATTATTACCAGCATCTATTTTTATTGATACCCAATCTGAAAGCAATAAATCATTCTGTACATCTAATTGATAGAGCAAAGAGGCATTAGTAATAACAGCTATTGGCAAATTTATATTTTTTAATAACTTTATTATTTTACCAATATTTATATCTAATGTTGGTTCACCATTAGCTACAAATGTTAGATAATCAGGTAGATTATTTTTATCAAGTTTATTTAAATAATCTATAATAGTTTTATATACAAAATCTGGTTTATAAAAAACCAACCTTTCGATCCTATGAGTAATAGTTTTGCCTACTTGACAATAAATACAATTATAAGAACATACTTTAGGTAGAAAAACATTATTTATACCCAAACTATTTCCTAATCTACGAGATGGTACAGGACCGAAACAAATCATATATGGTTTTTAATATTTATGTTAATTAGTTTGCTAATTACAAAACTTGTATTTATTAAATACTACAAAGCTACCTTTTTTTACATTTATTAATTCTGCTATCACATCGCACTTTACCATCATCAGGTAGAAAATTCTTGAATCGTTTTCGTGCATTAGTCCTTCAAAATTTCCTTGCCCTTTAGAAATAATAAGATCTGCTGACTCATAAATTTCCACAAATTCTTTACTACATCTTTTGAGTATAGTAGATGGATAATTGCATCCATTGGATATTACTTTAGCTACTAAATTTATATGAGTTTCAATGGCATCATCTATAGTTACATCATTCAGAATAGGAGCACCTTTTATTCCATAATATACATTATCATGATTCATAATTTCGATAAAAAGTTTATCAAAAACTATTTCTCCTGCATTATCACCAAGATATAGGATGGTTTTAGACGTGTTAATATTGTTTTTTAATAATTCAGAATCATTTATCGCAAATCTAGCAGATAAAACATTGTCAATAGTTTGATGAATATCAAATTTATCATTAGCGCTATAATCCATAATATTACCAGCTAATGCAAGCCTTAAAGCTAGATCAAAATGATTATTAGAATTTATAATCTTGGGTTTCCATTCATTATATAATAACAGGGCTAGTTGATTACAATACTTTTTCTCTTCTGCGAAAGGGTTAGTAATTTCGAGTAATGTATTAAACTTATCAGTTAAAATCTTTTGAATTTCTGGATTTGATAAATCATTATTTTCTATTATTATCTGTTTATAATATGATAAAAAAATTTTTTTTGCTTTTAAAGGAACGTTGAATTTATTTAATAAACTGGTATAAGTTTTTAAAAAACATTGTTCACATTTAACATTCATTTTTTTATTTATTAATGATCGCAATAATTTGCGTTCAAATTTAGATTATTATTCAAAAAATCAATTACTAATTCTTCAGCAGTTTTAACTGGCGCACCGACAAAAGCATTTATATTCTGCTCATTAAAAAGCATAATGGCTTGTTGTCCCATGCCACCAGCTATTACATCAGTTACGCCAAATTGAGCTATCCACTTAGGATATAAGCCTGGCACATGATCTGGCGGCGTTACTTCTTTAATTTCTTTAATAGTGCCGTTTTCTACATTTACAATAGCGAAGGTCTGACAATGACCAAAATGAGCACATAAAACTCCATTTTCTAATGGGATTGCAATAATTTTTTTCATTTTTTTTAAATTTTAAATGTTTACTAAAAATAATGAGAGATTCCTTTTAGCCTCTCATATTACTTAATTAATTATAAGTTGCCTCTGAAACGATTTTGTCGTCCCATGCCACAACCTTTGAAATAACCAAAGCCTCTCCCATAACCCAAACCACGTCCTTGAATATTTTCAGGATTGTTTTCGTTAGGATTTTCGTTAGCCTCTGATACAAATTGATTTTTTAGATTCGCACCGAAATGGGTGCAACGTTCCATTTTTCGTCCTTGTCCATTGGGACCTGTTTGATTAAAACCTGGCATAACCTCTTTTTTAAATTGTTAATACTATTGGTTACCGCTTTTTAAGCGTTTCCCTTTTCCTATTCCACCTCCAGACTTGCGTTTTTTACCCATTCCCTTTCCTAGTTTCTGTAATTTTTCTTTGTCTGAAAGTTTACTACATTTTCCTAAATTACGTCCTGAAAGAGAACCATCTCCATCAGGGCCTGTACCATCAAGTTTTGGCATAATTCTTTATTTTAATGATTTAGCATTTCAATAATATCTTTAAGTTTTTTTTCAGGTTCTTTGATAAGTATCATTTGAATCTTTAAGCTATCCAAGATAGATTTAACTTTGGCTCCTATTTCACCAGAAATAACCTTATCCACATTATAAGATGCTATAAATTGAAGAGCTGCTGGGCCTGCACCTGCTTCTTTATCCTTGTTTGGATTTGGAATAAATTCTATTGCTTTATTCTCAGTATTATAAATGACAAAATATGCACAACGTCCAAAACGTTGATCGATATTAGATTCTAATGAATTTCCCGTAGATGTAATTGCAATTTTCATATTACTGATTTTTGATTTTTTTTTAAAAAATTCTTTTTCTTCTCATAAAACTATTACATTGAGGACAAATTAGTTGGTTACAAGGTTCTCCATATCTATGTTTTTTTTCATAACCACAATTAGGACATATACAATAATCATCATAGTCATCAACAAGTTCTTCTTGGCTTACAGGAGAGCAATTATCACTCATAATATCTTGGCTACCACATAATGGGCATTTTATGATTACTTCATCGATATTAGGATTATTAAAATAACATGAGCACGTATTACAATGGTACCAAGAGCTATCATAATAAACATTGCCACCATTTATTTTAATTTCTCTACCCTCAGCAAAAGCCTTAGCGATTTTTTGCCGAGCAGAAGCATAAATGCGAGTAAATGTGGGACGAGAAATATTCATTATTTCTGAGGCTTGTAGATGATTGTACATTTTATAATCACATAATCTAATGGCTTCATACTCCTCATATAATAGTATTATTGGTTTTTCATTTTGTTCAGTGTTAGCTATACCATAAGGTTTAAATCCCTCTACCACAGGGCGCTCTAATATTTTTCTTAATCTCTGAATTCTTTTTGGCATATAATGAACATTTGTTCGTTGCAAAATTAATAAACATTTGTTCAAAAAACAAATATTTTCAATATTTTCTTAAAAAAATATTGAAAAATGAATTAAAATATAGTATCAAAATAGTATTTATTATCTTTGATAGATTTTAATAAAACATAACAAAATCAATCATAAAACTATTTTTTGCTTATCTGTATATAAATGTGTATAATATTTTAATTACCTAAAATAAAATACTATATTTAGATTAAATCAATAATACATTCTATTAATTTGGCAAAATCAATAATAAAATTATAAATTTAAATGAATAGAGAAATATATATTAAAAAATTAGCTCGGCTTCAGTTTTATTTATAATAGTATCTTTATCAATGCCTGGAGCCAATTTTATAACTTTTAGACCTTGCTTAGTAACATCAATAATAGCTAAATCAGTGTAAATGCGGGATACTACGCCTATGCCTGTCAGAGGATAAGAACATTTTTTAACAATTTTAGGGTTACCATCTTTAGTAGTGTGGCTCATGATAACAAAAACATTTTTAACGCCTTGTACTAGATCCATTGCACCGCCAACAGCAGGGATATCATTTGGGCTACCTGTAGACCAATTAGCTAAATCTCCATTTTGAGATACTTGATATGCTCCCAAGATAGTAAAATCTAAGTGGGCACCACGTATCATAGCGAAACTATCTGCATGATGAAAAAAACAAGCACCTTTGATAGCAGTAATAGGTTTTTTGCCAGCATTTATCAAATCAAAATCTTCTAAACCTGGTGCTGGTGCCGGGCCTACACCTAAAAGTCCATTTTCTGTATGTATGATGACTTCTCTACCCTGAGGTACATAATTAGCTATTAATTCTGGTATACCAATGCCAAGGTTAACATAAGAACCATCAGGTATATCATTGGCAACCAATTTTGCCATCTCTTCCTTGCTCCATCCGATATTTATTCTGTCCATGGATATTTTTTATTTTGACTAACTAAAATGTGCTCGTGTAAAGGATTAGCTACCTCTACTATTCTTTGTACAAAAATATTGGGAGTAACTATGATCTCGGGATCTATATCACCTACTTCAACAATTTTATTAACTTGAGCAATAGTTACTTTGGCTGCCATACACATTATAGGTCCGAAATTTCTAGCTGTTTTATAATAAATAAGGTTGCCATATCTATCTCCTTGATGAGCTTTCACTAGAGCAAAATCAGCTTTTAAAGCGTACTCGAGAACATATGATTTCCCATCAAATTCTCTAATTTCTTTACCTTCAGCTAGTGGTGTTCCTACACTAGTAGGAGTATAGAATGCTGGTATGCCAGCACCACCACAGCGAATACGTTCTGCTAGAGTACCTTGTGGTACCAGTTCTAATTCTATTTCTCCATTACAATATAAATCAGGAAAAACTTCAGAGAAAGCTGTTTTAGGATAAGAACAAATGATTTTTTTAACGCGTTTATGTTCTAATAATGCTGCTAATCCTACATGTCCACTTCCAGCATTATTACTGATAATAGTTAAATTTTTTGCTCCTTGATCAATTAATGCATGAATTAATTCAATAGGACTACCAGCCTCACCAAATCCACCTATCATAATTGTAGCGCCATCAGAAATGTCTGCTACAGCTTCATTAGGTGTTTTAAAGACTTTATTAATCATGATAAATAAAATTAACTATTTCCTTTCAGAAATTTTATGATGTTTCTGAGCTTCTAAAATATTTTTTTCTAAATTATTTTCAATTTCTTCTAATTCATCTTCATAGAAAAATTTATCAGCTTTATAGGGTTTCAGATTAGCAATGTTACTAGTTTGCTCATCATACTCAGCAAAAAATACATTATCACACCAGTTCATATCTCTACCTTCATTAATTTTAAGTGCAAAAATTCTATCATTATCTATTTTAGTATCGCCTAAAAGAGAAATTTTGCCAGCAGATAGAGTCATAGTAATATAACGACTAGGACGATTAACAGAAGCTAAACTTTTGTAAATTTTATTAAATACTTTATTAATATCTGCTAAAGGACGAGTGAAATATTCTACTTCACCAGTAGGACGTGGTATATACATAGCATGAAAACCTACACCTAGCATAGCAAAGATATTACCTAAATCTATCCAGTTCTGAGCGGAGCGATCTACATCGATATTTCCATTTTCATCTTCATACATACTGATGTGATTCATGATAGGACTTTGACTTTTTAGATTTACACCATAGCTTTTTAATCTACGAATAGCAGCGATGGTAGTGATATTCATAATCTCTCTTGGAGTAGAAAAATGAGAAACTATCATAGGTTGCACGCCATTATCATAAAGTAATTTGAATAAATTCAGCATCTCATCATATTTATGAGATAAAATCTTTTCTGGATAATAGCTAAGAACACGAGTACCTAGTCTAACAGTGCGTATATGAGATAATTCTGGATCCTCTATGATAGGAATTATATACTCTCTATATCTGGCAGGAGTGATGTATCCAGCATCTCCACCAGTTATCAAAATATCAGTAATTTCTTTATGTCTTTTCAAATAGCCGATTACTTGTTCTATACTTTTCTGAGCAAACATATCTTCGTCGCCTCTCACCTGAGCATGACGGAAACAATAAGTACAAAAACCAAAACAATTTTGTGTTTGCTCATCTAAGATCAAAACTACAGGGGAATATTTATGTTGTAAACCATCTAAAAGTTCTAATTCTCCATTTTCATTGATATATGTAGGTTTATTCAATTTTTGTTTACCATCATGGGGATTAGTCTCTTTGATATAATCTTTTACTATTGCTTCTCTTTCTTCATCAGTTTTAGCAGCTAATATTTTTTGTCTAGCATGCTCACGAACCATATCTGGCTGAGGAAAAGTAAGATAAAACAAAGGATCATTTTGATAATTATTCCAATCAATTAAATTAAGCACGTGTGCAGTTACCATGAATCTATATACATGAATAAAAACTTCTCTCTCTGGTACTTTATCGATGATAACGCCATGCTTTGCTAATTTATCTACGATTTCTCTAAATCCTTTTAACCCCACCCATCTATCTTTTTCATTAAAATCAATTTTATTAGGATTTTTCATTAATGAATATTGTGGATAAGCAGTTTGTAACCTTGATAACAAACTTAAAGGCAAAAGATTTTCATTTTTTACGATATCTATCATTTCTTCTGAAAAATGATATCGATTCATCAAATTATTTAATTCTGTTTCAGTAAATAAAATTTTTTCTGCACACATTTTTTTTATAATATTTTATTGATTATGCAAAAATAAAAAATAATTTTTGATTTATAAATAATAAATTAACATTAATTTCATTAAAGGCAATTTTGAATTATATATTTCTTTAAATAATAGAAAAAATTAAATAAGAATTTTTTTAATAACCTTCTTATTTTTCTTCTAAAAAATTTATTTTTACTTATATTTTAGCAATATTTTTCACTGATTAAGTATTGTTAGTAGTATATAATATATGTATTATTTATAAATAACATTAAATTATATATATATTTAAATAAATATGTAAATTTGTAAAAGTAATAGCAAATAAATAAAAATATGTGTAATAAAGTTATTAAATTGTGTCTAAGTGCAATTTTGATATTAGAATTCATAGAGTTAGAAGCACAAGGTGTAGGAATAGGTAGTAGCAATTTCATACCTAATCCATCTGCAGGATTAGAAATAAATTTTGCAGATAAAGGATTGCTAATACCACGTTTAGCAATTCAAAGTACAACAATGCCAACTCCTGTTTCAGTGCCAGCACAAAGTTTATTAATATACAATACAAATACCTCTGGTACAGTACCATATAATGTATTTCCAGGGTTTTACTACTGGGATACGACAGGAATAGATAGTTGGGTGAGAATGGCTGAATATAATAAAGTATGGTTATTAGGTGGTAATTACAACACAAATCCATCAAGTAATTTTGTCGGCACAATAGACTCTAAAGACTTAGTATTTAAAACAAATAATATAGAACGCATAAGAATAAAGTCAGATCCTACGATAACTAACATTAGAGTTGGCATAGGAACAGCTTGGGCAACGCCATATCCTGGTGGATCCACTCCTACGCTTTTAAGCATTTATGATGGTGGTAATACTATAAATGATTTTGGATTATTACAATTAGGCTCCAATAAAATAACATCTAATACAAAAGTAGGAGAATTAAATTTCCATTCTTCTGTTAGTGATCCTAGTGATAGACGTACTGCTGTTATAGAAAGTTATTTAACAGCAATAAAAGATTCCACAAAATTATCTGGAGATCTTAGATTTTTTACAAATGATACAATTTTACAATATTGTGCAGAAAGAATGAGAATTACTTCTAAAGGTAATGTGGGCATTGGTACAGAAAATCCTCAATCTATGCTTACTGTAGAAAAAAATTTTAATACTTCACCAGTTATGTTAACTTCAAATACTACTATTAATATAGATTGTTCAAAAGCCAATATTTTTATCTTAACGGCTCAGCATAATGCTACTATTATTGCAACAAATTATGTCGCTGGGCAATATATTTATCTAATAATCAAATCTTCTGGCACAAGCAGTAAAACCTTAACTTTTTCTACAGGTATAAAAACTAATTCCGCTACATTAAATACAGGAACTATTGCTGACAAATATTATATTTTACATTTTATATCTGACGGTAATTATTTATTAGAGCTTAATAGGACAAGTGCTTTATAATTAATGATTATATATTATTAATTTTATATAGCAAAATTGAAAAAATTATATAAATTTGCATTATAAAACAAAAATATTTTAATATGAAACGTATATTTTTATTATTGTTATTTGTATTAGCTAATATTTTATCATTTGGGCAATACAATGAAGTGATTTATGATGAGGAGAGTGACCTACATCATATACAAATAGTAAAAATCGATGAAGCTCAAACTAATACCAATCAACTAATAAATGTGAAAACACCAATAGTTTTTACATCCTTTGCTATAGGATGGAAAATAGGACAAGAAATT
>JAGPGB010000025.1 GCA_018056215.1 Bacteroidales bacterium
ATCATAGCTGTATTCGCTATATTAGTGCGAAAAGAGCTTCTACTACCACTGCTTTGCCTAGTATTTCTGATAGAAATATGCTCGTCTGCCATACAAAGATACGTGTTTAAATATAGAAAATGGAGATTTGGCTTAGAATATGCTCAAAATCATAGAGTATTTTTAATGGCACCACTTCATCATCATTTCCAAAAAAAAGGATGGCACGAGGTTACTATTGTCAATAGATTCATCATTATTAATATAATAGCAGTCATGATAGCTGTTATAACCCTTAAAATTAGATAATTATGAAATTCTCAGATACCGATAATTTAATTTACCTTTTAAATGATAATATTCAAAAACCTATAAATATCTCATTAGCAGAGAATATACCTAATCTAATAAATGATCAACTAAAAAATGTTAAAAAATCTTCTAATTCTTATCTCAAATATTTCACAAATAATTATCAAAGATTAATTGAGATTAGAGAAATAAATAATGTTAAATTTATAGATGATAGCTTTGCTACTAATAATTACAGTCTTTTTTATTCATTAGAAAAAATCAATAATCCAATTATTTGGATTTCCTTAGATAAGCAAACCAATTACATTAGCAATTCATTAGCAGAAATAATACAGAAAAAAATAAAAATATGGATTACTATTACTAAGAATAAAAAAGTTTACAATAGTGATTATTCCTACTTAGTACCAGAATTTTATTCAGTAAAAAATCTATCAGCAGCTGTTAAATTATCTTTTGCATTTGCAGATCCTAATGATATCATTCTATTAGCACCTAATAAATCTAATATTAATAGCAAATTATATTCAAATAAATTTAAAAATATTGTTAATGAATTATGATTAAAAAAATATTTAAAATTTTCAAAGGAGATAAAACTATATGGATAGTATACTTATTTTTATGTATATTCTCTATGATAGCAGTATATAGTACCATTGGGAATTTAGCATTTAGATTCAATGAAGGTAATACTACATATTATTTGATACAACATATAATAATATTAATTTTTGGCATCGTATTAGCATATTTAGTACATTTAATGGATTATCGCATTTGGGGCATGATAGCCAAATTTTTATTTATTATTGCTATACCATTATTGATAGTAACACTATTTAAAGGTCAAACCACTAATGATGCAGCTAGATGGTTAAGGATTCCTGTTATAGGAATTTCATTTCAAACATCAGATTTTGCAAGATTCGCATTGATTATACTATTAGCTAGGATAGCATCTGCCAAACAAGATAATATAACTGATTTCAAACATGCATATTTGCCAATGATAGTAGCTGTAGCTATCACAGTAGGATTAGTTTTTCCTACTAATTTATCAACAGCAGTTTTGATATTAGCTACTGCATTATTAATAATGTACATAGCGAGAGTTCCATTGAAATATTTATTAGCTACGGTTGGCATAGTAATAGTCATCATGAGTATATCTATCCTGATAATGCTACAGATGCCCAATAAAGGACGTGTGGGCACTTGGCAGTCTAGAATAGAAAGTTTTACAAATAAAGATGAAAAAGTATCTTATCAGAGAATGAAGGCTGATATAGCTATTGCTAATGGAGGAGTTATAGGAAAATTTCCCGGTAATTCTACTCAACGTGGCACTCTACCTCAATCTCATACAGATTTTATATATGCAATAATAATTGAAGAATTGGGTATGATGGGAGGCATAGCTGTATTACTTCTATATTGTGTGTTAATGTACAGAGCTATTCATGTGGGTAAACAAAGTAAAGGATTCTTTGGCGCTTTTTTAGCAATAGGTTTTGGTTTTTATATTGGATTTCAAGCTTTTGTAAATATGTCTGTAGCTGTAGGCCTCATCCCAGTTACTGGACAACCTCTACCAATGATTAGCAAAGGTGGTACCTCTATTATATTCACCTCTATAGCTATTGGCATCATCCAAAGTATAGCTCGTGATTACCAAAAAAACTTGATTAAAAATGAATCTAATACTGAAGATACAGTAACCGAAGAAAATGAAAGTGAACAATCAGAAAATATTATAACAGTATGATAAACAATAATTTAATTTAAAAAAATACATTTGATTATGAATAAAATTAATAAAATAAAATCTTGGGTTATTTTCTCTGCTGGTGGAACAGGTGGACATATATTCCCTGCTTTAGCTGTAGCTGAGAGGCTAAGAGAACTACACCCCGATCTCGGCATATTATTTATTGGCAACAAAAATAGAATGGAAGCTAATATTATACCAGAGCATAACTTCCCTATAATTCTATTAGATATGCATGGAGTGAACAGAAAAAATTTATTAAAAAATATTAATCTGCCTTTTAAGTTAATAAAATCTTGGATGGAGCTAAACAAAATTTTTAAAAGATTCAAACCCAAAGTAGCTATCGGATTTGGTGGCTATGTAACGTATCCTGTACTCAAATATGCTCAGTGGAAAGGCGTACCTACTATTGTGCAAGAGCAAAATAGTACTCCTGGACTTGCTAATATCAAGCTAAGTAAAAAGGCTTCTGCCATTTGTGTAGCTTATCCTACAATAAAAAATTATATAAAAACTCCTAATGTACATCTAATAGGCAATCTAGTGAGAAATGAAATCCTTGTGCCAATGTCTAAAGAACAAGCTGCTAATTTCTGGAATTTAGATATTAATAAAAAAACTATTCTCGCTATTGGTGGCAGTCTAGGAGCTAAGGCTATAAATGATTTTATTTGCAATATTTTACCAGATTTGATAAAAAATAATATTCAATTAATTTGGCAAACGGGCGATAAATATTCCATAGAGAGCTGCATTAATCATGATAAAATAAATAACAGTATTATTGCTAAACCATTTATTAATGAGATGAGAGAGGCGTATACTATGGCTGATGTAGTAATAGCTCGTGCAGGTGCGGGTACTTTAGCTGAATTAGCTGCTCTAGCTAAACCATCTATCATCATCCCCTCACCTAATGTAGTGAATAATCATCAATATCTTAATGCTCAAGCTCTTGCTGATAATGATGCAATTATTTTATTAGATGAAAATTTATTGGATTCTAAAGGAAAAGAAATGATTATAGATTTAATAAATAATGATTCTCTACAAAAAAAATTAAGTGAAAATATTTGTAAATTTCATAATCCAAATGCTATGGATAACATCATAGAATTAATTGAAAAATATTTAAAAAATTAAATGTAATGAAACTCAATAATATAGAAGTACAAAATATATATATGCTTGGCATAGGAGGAGTGGGCATGGGAGCATTAGCCCAATATTTTCTTTACTATGGGTGTCAAGTATATGGCTATGACAGAGCTCGCTCAGAAATATGCGAAATTTTAGAAAATAAAGGTGCTAAAATTCATTATCTGCCTAATATTACTCTTATACCTGATGACATAGACATTGTTATTTATACACCAGCTATACCTATTGATTTTGAAGAATTACAAATCATTAAAAATAAAAATTTACCTATTTATAAAAGAAGTGATATCCTAGCAATGATAACTCCGCAATTAGAAACATATGCTGTGGCTGGCTCTCATGGTAAATCTACTATCACTGCTATGCTATCTCATATTTGGTATACAGCTCATAGAGATTTCATCGCTATGATAGGTGCTATTGTAAAAGATTATGAAAATAACTTTTTTATAAATGGAGAACCTAAAGAATTCATTGTAGAAGCTGATGAATATGATAAAACTTTTTTAAAATTCACTGTAGATACGGGAATAATAACATCTATAGAACCAGATCATTTAGATATTTACAAAAATCTCGATGCTTTAAAAGATGCATTTAGAGAATTTGCTCATAAAATTAAAAACGAAATTTGGATAGATGAGAATGTGAATTTGCAAATTGATAAAAATATAAACACTTACGGTTTATCAAATAGTTCAGATATCTATGCATATAATATAAGATTAGATGATGGAGCTACTGTTTTTGATATTTATTCTAATTATCATCAAATAAAAATAGAAAACCTACATTTGCATGCAGCTGGTATGCATAATATCAGAAATGCAACTGCGGCGATAGCTATTGCTTTATCAAAAAATATTAATATAGATCAAATAAAAAAAGCCATTAATAGTTATCCAGGTTTAAAAAGACGCCTAGATTTAATTTATAATGGTAAAAATAAAAAATATTATGATGATTATGCACATCATCCTACTGAAATAGATACTTTGTTTGATGCATTAAAAACTTTGTACCCTGATAAAACTTTTTGTGCTATTTTTCAACCTCATTTATATAGCAGAACCTTATATTTAGCTGATGATTTTGCCACTTCTTTATCTAAATGGGATAGAATAATTTTATTAGATATTTATCCAGCTAGAGAACAACCAATAGAGGGCGTTACATCTGAATGGCTATTAAGTAAAATCAACAATAATAACAAATATTTAATGTCAAAAGATGAATTATTAACAAATTTGAGTAATATTAGCGAAGATATTTTAGTAACTATTGGTGCTGGAGATATAGATAGACTCCGTGAACCAATAAAAAATAAATTAATAGAATATGAAGCATAAAAAGTGGTTAATAGCATTAAGTATTATTTTACCAATAATCATAATTATTGGCTGGCTAGTAATTAGAGACAGGTCAGCAGCCACTTCTATTTCTCGAATAGAGATAAATATAAATACAGCAGATACTAATAAAATAATAGATTCTACTTATGTTTTAGATTTAATTTATCAAGTTACTCCCAGAGTAATAGGAGTGATGATAGAGGATTTCCCATTAGATAAGGTTTATCAAACGATTAAGAAATCGAATTTCGTAGAGAATGTACTTTGTAATATCAAATTAGATGGTACATTAAAGATAGATGTTTGGGCACGTTGTCCATTATTGCATATCATTAGTAATAATGGTTATGAATGTATTTTAGACACTTCTGGTTTCGTAATGCCAATACCTGAAAAGTATAATTTATATATTCCTGTAGCTTATGGCAATATTAAAACAAAAGTAAAAATTGGTTCAAAAGTAAAAAATATAAAATCATACACTTACGAATCAAAAGATTTTACAGAATTAGATAAACTCTATTATCTAGCAAAAACTATTAAAAATGATGAAATATCCAAATTGCTTTTTTGGGATATATATGTAGAAAATCAAAAATCTTTCTATCTATACCCAATTGTTGGCAATCAATATATAAGATTAGGAGATGTAGATCAGCTCGATGATAAACTAAAGAACATCTCAATTTTCTATAATAACATACAACATATTTCGGATATTAGTGATTTTGTTGGATTTGATTTGAGAGTACCACCACAAGTAATAGCAATTAAGCAATTATGAAAAAGATTTTAATTTTAAAAAAATATATAATATGAAAAAACAAATTAATAATTCAGAAGAACGAATCTACGTGGGACTAGATATAGGCACCACAAAATTAGCTATGGTCGCTGGCAAACAAAATGAAGATGGTAAGCTAGAAATCATAGGTTACGAAGTTTCTAATAGCAAAGGAGTGAGAAGGGGAACAGTAATCAATGTTCAAAAAACTGTTGATGGCTTAAAAGAACTCAAAACAAAAATGCGAGATGATTTTGACATAGAGGTGGGAGTAGTACATCTCGGCATAGCTGGCAAATACGTGGAAAGTCTAAATGCAGAACATAGCATTATTCGCAAAAATCCTAGAAGCATGATTACTGAACAAGAAATAAATGATTTTTTAGAAACAGTAAATCATATGCTCAAACAACCCGGTAAAGAAGTCATTCACTTAATACCACAAGAATATATTATAGATGATGAAAGTGGTATAACAGATGTAATAGGCGCTGTAGGAACAAGCTTGAAATGCAAATTTCATGCTGTCGTAGCTGATATGGCTGCAGTAGAAATGCTGAAAACTTGCGTTACTATGGCCGATATGGACATTGCAAACATTATGCTTGAACCCATAGCTTCAGCTAAAGCTGTATTAGAAGAACAAGAAAAAGAAGGTGGCGTCGTCCTAGTAGATATAGGTGGTGGCACTACTGATATAGCAATCATTAAAGATGATATCGTTAGACATACTTGCGTAATACCTTTCGGTGGCGAAGCTATCACAGAAGATTTAAAAAATGGATTATCACTTTTAAAAGATGAAGCAGAAATTTGTAAAATAAACTATGGAAATGCTATCCCTGCTGATGTGAATCCTAATGATGTGATCGCTTTTCAAGCAATGAAAAATTGCCCTGCTAGAGAGTTTTCTCTTAAAGCAATTAGCGAAATTATTAGCGCTAGATTAACAGAAATTTTAGAAACAGTAAATTATGAAATAAAATTGTCCGAAATATCCTCTCCCTTTATTGGTGGTATAGTACTCACTGGTGGTGGTTCATTAATTAAAAATACTACTCAATTATCTTCATACATTACTGGTATGTCTGCGAGAATAGGCAATCCCAATCACTTATTATCGCATAATACTCCTAATACATTGCTTTCACCACAATATTCTACTGTTATAGGTCTCCTACTAAATGCTATAGAAAATGACAAATATAAATTCTCTCAAAATAATAAACTAAATGATACCAAAATAGCAGCCCCACAAGAAAAAAAAGAGAAAAAACGCAAATTTGATATTTTCGGTAATCTATCAAATTTCTTCGATTAAAAAAAATTAAAATTATGGAAAAACAATCATTTGAATTCATATTACCAACATCTGAATCACCCATTATTAAAGTAATGGGAATAGGTGGTGGTGGATGTAATGCTGTCAAACATATGTTTGACAAAGGCATCAAAGGAGTAGATTTTGTTATTTGCAATACAGATGTGCAAGTTTTAGAATCTAATCCTATACCTGTAAAAATAAAATTAGGTGAAACAGGATTGGGAGCAGGCTCTAAACCTGATGTAGCCAAAAAAGCTGCAGAAGATAGCTCTGATGATATTAGTAATATTCTGAAAAATAATACTAAAATGCTATTTATCACTGCTGGTATGGGCGGTGGCACAGGTACTGGTGCAGCACCAGTTGTCGCCAAAATTGCTAAAGACTTGAATATCCTTACCGTAGCTATCGTAACTACTCCATTTATGTTCGAAGGGAATGTACGATACCAACAAGCCATGACAGGTATAGACGAACTACGTCAAAACGTAGATGCCCTTCTAGTAATACATAATGAAAAACTATTCGATCTTTACCCAGAATTGAAAATTAGCAATGCCTTTTCAATAGTAGATGATATATTATTAACAGCTGCTAAAGGTATAGCAGAAATAATTACCGTTCCTGGAGTAGTAAATGTAGATTTCGAAGACGTAAAAACAGTGATGAAAGATAGTGGAATAGCTTTGATGGGAACAGGATATGCTGAAGGCGAAAATAGAGCTATCAAATCTCTCGAAACAGCTATTCATTCTCCATTATTAAGTGAAATTTCTATAACTGGCGCACAAAATGTATTATTATATATCTCCTATGGCAGTGATGAACTAACTATTAGAGAATTTAATGAAATGACTTCATATCTAAAAAATGAAACTGGTGGCGCCAATGTAATATGGGGCAACTCTTTTAATCCAGAATTAAATGGAGTACAAGTAACTATTATTGCTACAGGTTTTAATGCAAACAATTCTCCAATAAATGCTAATCAAAATTATGAAAATAAAAGTTATAATTCTTTAAATACTGGTGAAGAAAAAATTGGCTATGGTAGAAACTATAAAGATGACCAAGAATTAGAAAAATTCGAAAATGAACCAGCATACATTAGAAAAGGTAAAAAAATAAATTTAAATGCTCCCACAAGTGGTAATATAACCGTTAAAATAAATAAAAATAATACTACTATTGGAGAGAATAATTACTTGTATAAACATGTAGATTAATACGATTCTATTGTAAGGAACTCATCTATTGTCTTACTTTTAATAACAATTTTAGTAAAATATTTTATTATCCTATGATTGTATTATTAATAAAAATTAGGTTCTATAACATTTATTGTGGGTTAATTATTTTACCACAAAGGGCACAAAGATATTATACAAAGTTCACAAAGAGTAGACTATTAACCCTGACCTTTAGGTCAGGGTATGGCATAAAAAAAGCTATGGGCTTTAGCCCTGAAAAACAAAATCCCAAAATCCTTTAATCCCCAAAATCATGGTTCAGACAATTAATTCTATCATTCTCTGTGTTCTTTGTGCCTTCTTTGAGAACTCTGTGGTTAATATTTAACTATGCAATAATAAATAAAATTCATTTTTATAAAATTTCTCTTTTTTAATCTTTACCCATACAAAACGTTATAGAACCAATAAAATTATAAGAACGGAAAAATTAATAAAACTTTAATCTAATAAATTATGAAAAAAATAATAAAAAAAATTTGGTTATTTGAATTTTTTTTTGTAAATTTGTTTTTTAACTTTAAAAATATAAAAATATGAGACCAAAAGAATTTTTAACACTGCTCTTTGTCGTAATTGTGCAGTTTTGTTATGGGCAAGAATATCATAAACTTGTTGATACGAATAAATTGTGGAGTACTTTAATTGTTGAATATATCGGACCTCCTACTTTTGATAGTACTTTAAAAACTCAACATATAAGGTTTGGAGATGATACAATAATTAATGGCTTAATCTACAAAAAAGTATTAGAAACTTATAACGAAAATTTAATAAACTGGTCCTATTCAGGTTATATTAGAGAAGATTCATCAAGAAAAGTATACTATTTGAATTATGAATGTTATGATGAGGAATATTTAATATATGATTTCAATGTAAATATAGGTGATACAATTAATTATTTTGAACCATATATAGTTGATTCTATTGATTCCATTTATATATCAACTCATTATAGAAAAAGAATTTTTATACATTCAATAATTTCATCTTTTAGTGATGTTTGGATTGAGGGTATAGGAAGTATATATGGGGTTATCAATAGCATGACAGAAGGTGTTGTAGGAATTCGTTTTGAATTACTTTGTTTTTTTGAGAACGATACTTTATGTTATCAAAACAGTAATTACAATGACTGTTATATCGTAACTAATAACTATGAAATATTACAATATGGAAAGCAAAGTTTCAATATATATCCAAACCCAATAAATAAATGTTTCATTATAGATACAGAAATTTTAAATAATAATTCAATATTTGAAATATATAATTCATTGGGTCAACTTAAATATACTTATTTAATTATCTCTCGAAAAACACAGATTTGTTTTGATACACCTTTACCACAAGGTTTATACACATATATAATAAGAAATAATGATAAAATCATCCAAACAGGAAAAATTATAATAGAATAATTAAATCAAAAATTTTAGATTATGAAAAACACAAAAAAATTAATTTTAGTAATATTATTAATAGTAGGGTTATTTAATATTATAAAATCACAACAAATTATTGTTAATACCTCATTTGTTACTGATGAAGAGATAAATCCATTTACTGGAAATGAAGTTATTTATGGTTTAAATATAAGCGGAAGTGTCCAGTTAAACAGCGATACAAGTATTGTTCGGATTATATTAGTAGATAGTTATGAAAATGAATATCTTGTATTTGAATCTTATCCTCTAATAGATACACTTAATAGTTTTTCTTTCACAAATAAGTGTGAAGAAACGTGCTTACTTGATGCTACAACACCTCAATCACTCAAAATTCAAATAATTAATGCCCAATGTCATATATCTAAAATCAATATGAGTAAAATCCCTATTGATAATTTAAAACAGTTGCAAGCACAATTATTCCAAACAAAACTTTTAAGTAAAATATCTATTATAAATAAACAATTAAAAGCAAAAGGAATGATATGGAGGGCAGGAGAAACCTTTTATTCACACCTATCATATGCAGATAAAAAGAAGATCTTTGGAGAGAAATATAATTTACAAGGCTTTGAATATTACATTAGCGGTTTTTATGAATTTTCTCCTTATGAGAAGGTAAGAACAACTTCGACATATGTAAAAAATTTTGATTGGAGAAATCGACATAGAGCAAATAATCAATATATGGCAGATGGAGTTACTTTAAATCCTTATTATGATGGAGACCCTGCTGGTAGTGGCTGGATGACGCCAGTGAAATGTCAGCAAGGATGCTATTTTAATTCTATTAATAGTTTTGAATGTTATTTTGATTCAACTTCTTGTGTAAACGATGGAGGAGAATGGAGAACAGCAGGAACTTGTTGGGCATTTACAGCAGTTGGTGCATTGGAAGGAGTTATTAATCTTTATTATAATCAACATTTTGACTTTGATTTATCCGAACAGGAGATGGTTTCTTGTTGCTGGACTACTCCTACTTTACAAGGTTCTGTATCTAATGCATTATCGCGAATAAAAAATTTTGGTATAGTAAATGAATCATGGTATCCCTATATTGCACTTAAAGGTTATTGCAATTCTGTACCCCCTAATCCTCCTGAAAGAATAAGTATAAATAATTATGCAGATGTAACGCTAACAGAAGAGAAAATAAAATCAAATCTTATTTTATATGGTCCGTTACCCAGTCAGCACCCTTTCTGGCCACACGCAATGGTTTTAGTAGGTTATGGAATAATAAAAGAAGGCGATTATATAGATTATACTGGAGGAGAAGTCATCCCTCCAAATTCTTCATATATTGGTCAAAATTATTGGATATTTAAAAATAGCGTCGGTGCTTGGCCTTGGGAATTTAATCGTGGTTATATTTATATGTTAGGTACACCTCAAACAACCCACAGAATTCAAACTCCAATAAATAGTTTAATTTATACAGAGCAAAACATTCAATGTTTAGACGCAGACGGCGACGGCTTCTATAACTGGGGTATTGGTCCTAAACCTTTATCCTGCCCAACTTGCCCTGATGAAGAGGATTGTGATGACTCTGACCCTCTTTTAGGGCCTTATGATGAAAACTATAATTGTATGCTTAATTGTGATTATTTTACATACTCTGATATTCCTTTAGAAATCACATCTGATAAAACATGGTATGATGTTAGGTATATAAATAGTGATTTAATAGTAAAATCAGGAAATACATTAACAATAAGAGAAAAAATTAGCTTTATAAAACAAGCCAAAATAATTATTGAGCCAGGTGCAAAATTGATATTAGATGGAGGCACCTTAACTA
>JAGPGB010000252.1 GCA_018056215.1 Bacteroidales bacterium
GCATTTGGTAATAATAAAATTATCTGTGATGTTATTTAGTTTAATCAATTTTTTATTTTGTTGATTAGAATTATTTTTTAAAAAATAACAATCATTTGAGCACTCAGCATCTAATCCTATTATTTGAATAGTATTAAGATTGTTTTTTGATTTTAATAATTGATTTTTTTCATCAAATGAGAAGGCATTAGATTTGCCGGTAATAATTAGAAATATTAATGAGATTATCAAAAAAGCTACTACTATGGTTCCTAACAGAATTAATAATAATTTGATTACATTTTTCATCATGCATTAATTATAGAATAATTGAAATCACTCAATAGGATTAAAATTGAGTTTTTTGTATATTTCGTATCTATTTGCAATTAATTTATAGTAATAAGTTTGAAATCCTTTTAATTTTTCTAATTCTTTAGGAAATTCATCTAAAGGATAGACTGTTCCTTGTGGATTTTCTAATATCAAGACCTTATCTAGCTCTCTATCTACAAAAGTTAAAATAGTTTGATTGCCCGTAGAGTGATTGACACCTATTATTTTTTGTTCATCATCTACCAAATAATATACTAATTCACTCTGTCTATACATAATGAGAGAATCTATTTCATTTTCTTTAAAGATAAGAGTAACTGTAATCCCTTTAATTTGGTTATATAAAGTATCCATAAATGGTTCTATGATAAAAGCATTTTCGAAACCATACATTTTATCTAAATTTTCGTTTTTCAAAAATAAAACCATCGTATCTGAGGTCATCTGAGTACTATCGAACCAAAAAATGGGAAATTTAAATAATGTAAAGGTAGAATCTAGTTGACTATAAACTAAAGAATCGCATACTGCCTGCAAATCATTTTGAAAAATGCGAACATTTTTATTAAAAACAAACTCTCTACCTTTCAATGAATCTGTAATAGTTGTTAGTGTATCACTGATAATAGTTAGTGTATCAATATCACTATAGATGTCAATTATTGCAGGTTTAAATGATAAAATAGAGCTATCAAGTTGCGATAGTTTAATGAAGGGACTTGATATTTTTAGATTATTGATAGTGTCTATAATAATAGCTCTGCTACGAGCAATAGTTAGATTAGTTTGTCTATAAAATTGTACAGTGTCAGCCTCGATGTAGTATGATTGGTAATAAATTATTGGATGTTGCGAGAAAAAAAATGTATCATTTTTCATATCATATATGCCCGCATCACAGTAAATTATCATATTAGTATCTGTAATAGTAGAATTGTCAAAAAAATATACTAATTCATTTCTAGAATTATATTTTAATGAGTCAGCAGATATTTTATAATCAGTAGCCACTATTTGAACATTATTAGCAAAGGCTAAATCGCCACTTTCACCGTAATAATAAGCTTTTTTACTAGTAATAGTTTGATATGGGTCAGTGATAATGCCATTATTAAGGTAAAAAGCATAATCATTTTTTAGATCATAATCTAATTCGCTTGTTTTCAGAATATAATAACCATCTGTGAGAGTAACATTGTGTTTAGCTTTAGCCATTTTAGTATTACCATCATAATCTATATATTTAGAAGTGAGAGTAACCTGATTATTACTTATTAAGGATACATTGCCGAAAGCTTCTACTCGATTTTCATTAGTATAAAGAAATGCACTGTCACAATACAGATAATTACCTTCGTGGTTAAAAGAAACATTACCGACGAGTATTTGTATGTCGCCGCGAGATTGTGAATATTTTAAAGTGTCTGCATTATCTAATTGAATTTTTATTTGGCAGAATAAATTATTAGCAAAAAAAAGAAAAAAAACAGTAATAACAGTGTATGAGCGAGGCACGATTATTTTATTTTTTCTTGATTTACAAAATTGCCTTTAAAGTCAAAAGTTAATTTTATTCTATCTGGCCAACCTTCTTTTTTTAGATAAATATTATAAAGATATTGACCATTTTCTTCTATTATCATAGATTCTTTTAGTAGCCAGCCAGAGTAATTATCATTAACATATTTAATAATAGCACTAGGCAAGCTTTTAGGTGATACAGCTTGGCCAGAATACATTTCAGTTTCATCAATAACATTATCCACATTTTCTAAATATTTTTGAGTATTAGAAAGTGAAGCAGCTTTTTTCTGTAATTCTAAAAAATCATATCTATTCACTGCATCGGCTAGCACTTCTTTTTCTAATCTATAAGATAGTGAAAAATAAAGTTGATGATATACCATAGGGTCATTTATCCAATCTGGTGAATAAATTTTTACCAATAAATATTTTTCTTTAGTATTAGTAGCTACGTTCTCTACAGATTGTATTATATAGCCAGGATAATTATCATTAATGAATTTAGACATCATAGGATTTAAGTTTTTAGTATCTTCATAAATAGTGGTTTGCAGCCAAGTTCCTTTTTCATCAAACTCCATAGAACATCTATAACCACGCACAGTATTTAGATATGTTACAATATAATGATTTTTTAAAGTGTCCCATTTGATTTCATCTACACGTTTTTCTTTCTTTTTGAA
>JAGPGB010000253.1 GCA_018056215.1 Bacteroidales bacterium
TGAATGAAACTTAGTAATAGATATTAATCCCACTCAATATTTAATTTTTTCTTTGGTTTAGTGTATGTTTTTTTATCTACTTTTTGAGTATCTGTAGTAGTCCATTCTATTTGGTATTCTTTAGGCTTATTGTCTTCTGGTCTTACTATTAATAATGAAGTATCTTGACTGAAATTATTCATTTCTGCTTTGATATTAGTTTTAATATTTTCTTGCTCTTGTTTTACAGTTTCTTGCCTAGAAATTTTACGTTGTTCTTTATCAAAAAGTTCATATTTATAATTGCCAGGTTTGCCATAAACACGCACATATAATGTCATACCTTTAGTATCATCATAGTTAATGTAGCCATAATCATCCACATTATCTGTCTGATTATTTCCCTGATGTAGCAACTCACGAGCTTTCACTGCTAAATGATAATCTATTTCATTATTTAGATTATGCTTTCCTCTTACTTTTATGTTAATGACATTACTCAAAATCGTCATTTCTGGTATTTCTACTATTTGATCTGACAAATACAATGTATTATTGAGCTCTCCAAACTTGATATGTGAGAAATCTCTATTAATGTATTTTTTTAAACCCATCAATGGTTCGAAATTTATTAATTCACCATTTTTTATATTAATAACTGCAGTAGCTTTCATAGAAGGTTTAATAATTTGCCAATCTTTTGTTAGTGAACCTCGTGCTTGCAAATCTAAATTTGCAATACCATTAATATTTTTATCAGTTAGAATTTTTTGATTGAAATTTTCCATTTCTGTAAACAATCGATTAATATTTATTTGATTAGCTATCAAGTCTATAGCAAAATCATTTTTTTGTTCATTAGGCACTAAATAGCCACTACCATTTATATTGCCACCGAATGCTTTGAAATCTATTTTATCGATAATAAATTTATTTGATATCATTCTACCATTTAGTTTTAAGTTATCAGCAGAGAATAATTTATATTTTATCAGCTCCGAAGCCATTTCTACTTTAATAAATTGATTTGTTCCATTACTTTCTATTTGTGTATTTAAAGTTAAATTTTTAGCTCCCATAGTCATATATATCAAATTATTGATTTTAATGTTAGCATTAGCCAATATTATAGGCTGTAGTTTTGCACTAGAAGGTTTAGTTTGAGTATTAGCTTGCTTTTTGATGAGGCTATCTAAAACTAATTTTGGGATATTGGCATTTAGATTTACTTGTAAAAATGGTCTATCACTAAGAAATAGATTTTTCCATTTTATAATAGTCGCATCAGCATTTTGTATATATTGCCCATTAATTTTACAATTTAATGTTTGAATTTTTATACTATCATTATTTATGAAAGTTACAGTATTCATTTCTTTAAAATTATATGGAGCAATATAAAAATTAGCTGATTGTATATTTAGTTTTGAATTAATATCAGACATTACTAAAATACTTTTAAATCCTCCATACCAATTAGGTAGACTCGTTTGTCCCTTCAGTTCTATTTGTATTTGTCCACTATTAATTTGCACATTATCATTATTTAAAAATTTCATTTCATGCAAATCTACCATTCCCACAATATCTAAATTTATAGTTGGACTTATGAGATTTTGTAATTTTACTTTTCCATTTAAATGGCTATTATTCTCATAATTAATTTGTAAATCATTAATGTCGATATTATATTTGGATAAATCAGAAAAATTTTCTGTAGTAATGTTTGCACTAAAATTAACCTTAGACAAATTAATTTTTTCGTTTTTCAATTCTATATCATTACAATACAATTTAGCATTTAGTTTAGGGAAATGGCCTTCATATAAATATCCTTTTATTTGAGTTGTAAGCGAAATGGTACCTTTTAGTGAGTATGTATCCAAGTTTTTCTTAATTTTTTCAGGTAAAAGCTCGATGATATTATTTATATTATTTTTTTTAAGAGTAAGGCTCGCATCTATATTAGGCTTTTGAGAATTAAAATTATACATTAGCGACATTGAGAAATCATTACCACCAATATCACCAACAATTTTTTTAGCATAAAATATAGAATTATCTATATCAATATTGCTACTTGTAGAAATATTGATTTCTATATTATGTTTCAAAGAAAAGGTAGTATCTATCATCAGACTATCGAGAGTAAAATTAATATCAGAATTTTCTGAAAAGACATTTTCATTATATTTACCATTAGTATGCATTTTATGAATAGTAGTGCCTATAGACATTTGATCTTTGGCAGATAAGTATCCTAGATGAATATTTTTTAGATAAATATCTGGTAATTCCAAAAGGATAGCATTAACATTTTCAGTAGTATCAGTTACGAAAATATCAAAATTATTTTTACCGTCTTCATGGATTTTTAAGTTAATTTTACCATTATTAAGGTAAATTTTTCTAATATTATATTTACCTCTTATAATATCAAAAATATTTGTGCTAGCATCCATATAATTGATTGATAGCAGATCATCACTGCGTATTTCTACATTTGTAAATCTAACAGATATGAGAGGGAAATGAGAAAATAA
>JAGPGB010000251.1 GCA_018056215.1 Bacteroidales bacterium
TTGATAGTAATGTATCCATATTTGTGTGAGAATGTATCAGAGCGACCCACGCATTTCTGAGCATTTTCCTACCCGTGACAAATATTACTATTGTGCTAGCTATTAGTTCAATAACCGTGAAATAAGGTATATGGATACCACTCATATGCATAATCATTAGTAACATCAATGGAATAGTAACATAAAGTGATAAATTCATATTACGCTTGGCTTCTTGAAATTGTTTTTCTATCAAATCTTCTGTGGGAGCATCCATAGTGGTTTTATAACCTGCTTTTTCAATAGCTTTTTTTATATCTTCAAAACTAATATTATCATTAGCTATTACAAATGCCCTTTGAGTAGCCAAATTTACAGATACATATTTGACTCCATTTAATTTTTTAATTGCATTTTCTACATTTTTTACGCACATAGCACAAACCATGCCTTGTACACTAAATGAAAATTTTTTTTCCATAATTTTAACTATTATTAATGTATTAATGCAAAAATAATATTAATGCACGAAGTTTTAATAGAAAATGATTAATATTAATCACACATTTTAGTAATTGTGAATATTTCACTAAAAAATAGTTTATAACGTTTAGAAAAAGCAAACGAATTTCGTAAATAAAATATAAATTATTATGTCTAACATATATTTTGTTTTATTAGCCCTCGCTCACACTCTGATAAAATCTTATTTCCAAACATAATTATTCAAGTAGCTTATTACCACTTAATCACATTCAAAATAACGAAACGTTTATCTTGTGAATCTTTGAAAATTTTTTAAATTTTTATATTATTGATTGTAACTTTTCTAATTCCTAAATCGTTTTATTAATGTAAATTTAAAAAAATCGAATTATGAAAACGAAATTTTTTACTTGTTTTATTGCAATTTTCTTATCTTTTTCATTTGCTTATGGGCAAAAGATAGAAAAAGAATTAGGTGAAATTAAAAAATTAAATCTTAATAGCGGTAGTTATACATTAAAACGTGGTGATGGCAAGATTATTTATTATAATACTAATGATAAAATACTTGCAATGCTTTACGACTCTATAAAGAAAAATTTAACTTTGCAGACAGGAAGTAATATAGAAATATATCTGCCTACAATAGATACTATTAATATTTCTGAAACTGCTAAATTATCAGTAGTAGATACAATTTTTACTAATAAACTTAAAATCACTGTGGACGAAGCTTCTATGTGTGATTTAATAGTTAATTGTGATACACTTGAGCTATTTGCTAGTGAGGCTAGTTATATACAAGCAAGTGGCCAATGTAATTATTTAAAATTGAAAGCAGATGAAGCTAGCTACATCAATGCAGCAAAATTAGTTACTAAAAATGCAGATGTCTTTGCTAGTGAAGCCAGTGGTGTTTCTGTAAATGCACGTGATACATTGAATGTAACTGCTAAAGAGATTTCTTACATTACCTATTTTGGTAAACCAACTAATTTAAATTTTACAAAAGATGATCTTTCTTTTATTACAAATAAAGATAGTAAAGATATAGATGATACAATAAATATTGCCAATAAAATATTGCAAAGTCTACCTAATTTTGATAGTTTATTAAATAATCTATCGGAAATAGAATTTAAAATAGATATACCAGATACAGATACTTACGATGAAGATACAATTAATGAAGATAAAAAACATTATAATAGAGATAATGATGAGAAAGATACTAGAACAGATAAGAAAAATAAATTTAAAGGGCATTGGGCTGCTTTAGATTTTTTATTTACTAATTATGCAGATAAATCTTTGTCATATACTTTACCTGCTAATTATGATTATTTTGATTTGAATTTTACTAAATCTACAGGTGTGCAGTTAAACTTCTTTCAGCAATCGATCCCATTTAATAAATCTCGTACGTTTGGTATGGTTACTGGTCTTGGTTTACAATGTGTGAATTATACTTTTTCACAGAAACCTATTATTACTGATAGCAAACTAGGTTTAATAACAATTAATGATTCTACAAAAACTGTTGCTAAATCAAAAATCACTGCAGATTATTTGCAATTACCAGTATTATTCGAATATCAAGCAAAATCCAAACCTTATTTTCATATAAGTGTAGGTGCTATAGGTGGTGTAATGGTAGGTAGTCATGCCAAAATAAAATATTCTACTCCAGATAAAAACGAAAAAGAAAGAAGTATAAATAGTTTGTATCCTTTTAAATATGGGTTAGTTTGTAGATTTGGTATTAAACATTTATCTTTTACTCTTCAATATAATTTCTCACCTGTGTTTAAAGAAAATAAAGGCCCAGAAGTGTTACCACTTGAGTTCGGAATTACTCTATTATCATTTTAATATTACATAACTGACAATGAGGGGTTGTCATAAAAAGCTGATAAGGGTACACAAGAGTCCTCGCATATTGACTTATTTTTAGTGTACCCTTAATGCTTTTTTATTAAAAATAAAGTTTATATTGAGAAAAAATACCCATAAAAATAAAAAAAATTTTTTTATTTAAAATTTAATATGTAATTTTG
>JAGPGB010000254.1 GCA_018056215.1 Bacteroidales bacterium
ATGCGAGATGATGATAATGGTAATACTGATATGTTTATTTTTCAACTTAATCCATTTAATGATAACCGAAATGTATATGTTTTTAAAGTAACAGCAGCCAATGTGCAAACAGATATTTTAATATCTGATGGCAATTATGATTATAATTGGAATGCTGTGTGGATGAGCTCTGTTAATATTAATGATAAAGGTTGGATAGTAGAAATATCTATACCATACTCTTCTATTAGATTTCCTAATCTTACAGAACAAGCATGGTCTGCTAATTTTTGGAGAATTATTAGGAGAGTGAGAGAGCAGAGTTGCTGGAATCCTGTCAGGCAAGAGCTTGGTGCAGATATAGAACAGATGGGACAAATTATTGGATTAAAAGATATAAATTCTCCATTGAGATTAGCTTTTTATCCCTATGTATCTACTAGTATAGATTTTTATAGTGATGATAATAAGCCTACATATAGTCTAAATGGAGGGTTGGATATGAAATTAGGGATTACAAAAAGTCATACATTAGATTTGACACTTGTACCAGATTTTTCTCATGTGCAATCTGATGAAGAAGAGCTAAACTTAAGTCCTTTCGAAACATATTATTCCGAAAATCGCCCTTTTTTTACTGAGGGAGTAGAATTATTCGAAAAAGTAGGTTTGTTTTATTCTCGTAGAATAGGTAAAATACCTGCTAAGTATTATGAGATCAGAGCATTACAAGATAGCGGATATATTATTATTGACAATCCTCGCTATTCTAAACTTATAAATGCTATAAAATTGTCTGGTAGAGATGATAAAAATCTAGCTATTGGCATTTTCAATGCAACTACAGCAAATACATGGGCAGAAGTAAAAGATTCACTGGGAAATATTAAAAAAATATTAACAGAACCATGGGCTAATTATAATATGATAGTCTTGGATAAAAGTTTCTGGAAAAACTCTTATGTAAATTTAACAAATGCTTTTGTGGTAAGGCCAGACATCCACTATTATTCCAATGTTTTAGGAACATCGTTTAAATTTATGGAACCTTCAAATAGATTTGGACTGTATGGGCAGGGAGCATGGAGTACGATAAAAAATACTAATGATCACGAGAATGGTTATATGTTATTTACTGGCTTAGGAAAATTAAATGGTAAATGGAAATATGCTTATGAACTAAATCTCATAAGTGATAAATATAATCCTAATGATTTTGGTTATTTGCAACATAATAATTTAACGACACATCATTTAGGGTTATGGTATAATAGATATCAGCCTTTTGGCAAATTTAATAGAATGTCTGTGGATGTAGATTTTTATAATTATAGATTATTTAAAACTAATAAATTAATGCAAACTAAACTCATATTGTCTTCGTACATAGAAACTCAAAAATATTTAAGCTCGTGGATATATTTAGATATTAGCTTGTCCGATGATTATGATTACTATGAAGCTAGGTACCCTGGCAGAGTGTATGTGAGACCAGCTATTCATAGTTTTTATTTTAATATTTCTACAGATTATAGAAAAACTTTCGCATTAGACATGCAATTAGGCACATATTTAGATTTTATTAAACGTTGGGGATATTATGGATACATAAGGCCACGAGTGAGAATAAATGATAGGATTACATTAATTTATGGCTTTGATTTTGATTTTGACCATAATGATTGTGGTTTTGTGCCAGATACTATTTATAGTGATCAGATAGTTTTCGGTCAAAGAAATGTAAATACACTTATTAATTCACTACAAGGTAAATGGGTTATAAATAATAAAATGTATATTAACCTTAGCCTAAGGCATTACTGGAGAACTGTAGATTATAATGAATTTTATTTTTTGCAATTAGATGGTAGCTTGTCTTCAATAGATAATTATAATCAAGACCAAGATATTAATTTTAATACTTTTAATGTAGACTTATCATTCTCATGGAATTTCGCCCCAGGTTCATATTTAGATATAATGTGGAAAAATCAAATATACTCTAGCGATGTTATCCCAGATTATTTAATGTTTCCTTCATTTAGTAAAAATTTTTCAAATCTTTTTGATAATCCACAGACTAATACTATTTCTTTTAGATTAATTTATTATTTAGATTGGCAAAATATGAAACGTAGAACTTGACAATCAACTTTTTTACCTAGAGATAGTAAAAACATGTAAAAGTCTAAAATATCTATCACTTTCTTCTTTATAATAAATCAACCCTTGATATTCATTTTCAGTTTCAGAGTGGTTACCTTCGAAATAAGATATTTTTAGATTATTAGTTTGATTAGGTACTAAAGCATAAGCATAATTATAATAACCTTGCTTTAATAGTAGAGTAAGCTCAAATTGTCCATTTTCATAATTATATTGCATCTTGTATTTGGGAGAGATTTGATAATTTGTAAAATTACCAATTAGATAAACTGCACCTTCAGCGATAGGATCACTTTTCAAAGAAAAATGAACATAATAATATTCACTTTCAGTATTATAATTGCTATATAAATCATTAGA
>JAGPGB010000026.1 GCA_018056215.1 Bacteroidales bacterium
AAATATTTGTTATGCATTTCTCTGTTTTACTACTTATTGGATTTATTATAGCTTGCATTGTTTTATTTGCATCTTTTTTCAAACATTGGAATGTACCACTTATTTTAATAGCTTTAGCTATTGGTATTATCTTTGGGAGTGATGTAACTGGTATTATATATTTTGATAATGCAGAGCTTACAAAACAAATAACAGATATTGCTCTGATGTTTATTCTGTTTGCTGGTGGTTATGAAACAAAAATTAAAGATTTAAAAAATGTTTTGAAACCTGCACTATTATTATCTAGTATTGGTGTTTTATTGACAGGTGTCATTTGTGCATTATTATTTTCTTTAATTTTTAAATGGGATTTTTTGCACTCACTATTATTATCTGCTATTATATCCTCCACAGATGCTTCAGCTATATTTTCTATTTTGAGAGGTAGTAATATTGATAAGCAAACAACATCATTAATAAAGCTGGAATCTGCCACTAATGATCCAATGGCAATTATTTTCACCACTTTTTTGATTCAATTATTTCAAGGATATAATTTTAGTACATTTTCTACAATATTAATTTTCTTGTGGTTATTTATTGGAGGTATAGCAATTGGTATCTTAATAGGGGTTTTAAGTAAAATAATTATTAAGCAGATCAAAGATCTAGATGCCGGATATTATCATTTATTGATAATTGGGATCATATTTCTTAGTTTTGGTATAGCAGAATTATGTAATGCCAACGGTTTGATGGCAGTATTTTTTACAGGTTTGATTTTAGGTAATACTAAGCTCCCCTATAATAATAGAATCGCTGCATTTACAGATACATTATCTTTTATTACTAATGTTATTATTTACGTTCTCTTAGGGCTTTTAGCTTTTCCAAGTAAATTTTCTGAAATTTATTTATATGGTATAGGATTATTTTTAATTTTGACTTTTGTGGCTCGCCCTGTTACTGTTTTTTTATTAACTGCTTTTACTAAATTTTCTATAAAGAAAAAAACTTTCATAAGTTGGAGCGGCATTAGAGGTACTGTACCTATTGTTTTAGCTACTTATCCTTTGATTGCCGGATTAGATCCTAATCATCAAATGTTTAATATTATTTTTATTGCAGTTATTTTATCAATTGTAGTGCAAGGATCATCACTTAATAAAATAGCTAATCTATTAAAATTAACTACTAAAAAAAAGAAAAAAGTATTAAATTCTATGGAATTAGTTACTGTGCATGATACTGATGTAGATTTAATAGAGATTTTTATTGATGATGAATTATACAGTGGAGAATGTCTTGTAGCGGATCTTAATTTACCTCCCAATAGTACTATAACAATGATTAATAGAAATAATGAAGTAATAGCACCCTCTGGGCAAACTGTTATTCTACCAGGAGATGTTTTGTATGTACTAGTAGAGAAAGACAATATTGATATGGCTATTGATGAAATATTAAGTAATTTTGAGAAAATTAATTATTAATATCTTCATTAATATAGTATTTTATTATATTTGCAAAAAAAGAATGAAATCATTTTTTAGAATAATTTTTTTTATTTTTATTTTAATAAATTTTAATCTGTCTGCTCAAAATTATGATAAGATAAAATTATCTAAAATTGAAGCTTACGAAGATTTATCAAATTTATACCAATACCTTACTCAATCTCATCCTAATATTAACGAGGTATCAGACTCTACATATTTAAAAAATGCTTTTTCTAATATTTTTTTATCTATTGATGATAGCATTAGCATTGATGAATTTTTTATTAGATTAGTTACTATTTTTTCTAAAATTGATGATTCTCATCTAATGTTAAATTTAGATTATTATGCCTACCAAAGGGTTCTTCCTAAATTTTTTGGTGGAGTGGTAGCTTTCGATAATGGTAAAATTTATTTATTAAAAGATATTGCTATTGATTCATTTTTTGTAAATACACGCATTTTATCTATAAATGACATAGATGCTACAGAGATTTATAATACATTATCTGGTTTATGTAATGCAGATATTGGACTGAAGACCACAAAAGACAATAATGCTTCTTTACTATTTTATTATTATTTCCCCATAGTCTACCAAGTGAAAAATTTTAATTCTTGCATATTACTCAATGAGATGTCAAATGATACTTTCAAATATAGTATCGATGGTATTTCTATGCGTGACCAAGAAAGTTCACAATCTTTTTTCTCACCTTATCTAAAAGATCTAAATAATCCTTATAAGTTTGCTATTTATCCAGACATAAATACAGCATACTTATATGTTTCTGATTTTTTAAATAATTCTTACAATACACCTTCGCAGCTAATGCCAATAGTTTTATCTAATTTGAAAAAATATAAAATTGAAAATATAATTATTGATTTGCGTGGGAACTTAGGTGGATATGTAAGTGTAGCTGAAGATTTCTTGAAATATTTTATGACTGAACCTTTTATTTTTGTCAAAAACTATAGAGCTAATCCTAGTAAATGGACAGATCAAATAATTTTAAATAATGGTCAGACTCAAAGAGAATGGTACAATTTCTTTTTAACTTTAAATTCTATTAATAATAAAGAAATGAGGTTACTAAAAGCTGGCTATGATGGTCCAGTAGTATATGAAGAGAACAAAGCAACTAAACCAAATAAAAAACATTTCGATGGTAATATCTATGTTTTGACTGATGGCGGTAGTATATCTGCTGCTGCTCTGGCAGCTAATCTTTTATCTCATAGACCAAACACTTTTTTAGTAGGGTTGCCACCAGGTGGCACTAAAAGAGGTACTTTCGGCCAAAGTGAACGAATTTATTTGCCTAATTCTAAAATTTCTTTTTCTCTTAGCTTATTAGAATTTACACAATTCCCAGAGTATAATCGCGAGCCCATAGATATAGATTTCCCATTGCAATGGGCTCAACCTAATTTTAATAATCCTATAAAAGATCCATGGGTCCAATTCATAATCAAAAAGATAAATAGAAAAGTATAATTATGAAAAGAATAATCTTATTATTATTTAGCTTTAATGTTTTAGTTTTATCTGCACAATCTTTAAATGATTCATTAATATTATCTCCACTCCGCAATGATCCTAGAGTAAATGAAAATTCGTTTTCTTTTGTGTTATATAGTTTCAAAAAACAGGAAACTTTATTATCTGTTAATTCATTTAAGCCTTTAATACCAGCCTCTGTAAATAAATTGATAACTGCTGTATCGGCATATTACTATCTGGGAGACGATTACAAATTTAATACTTATACTTATCTGAGTGGTGAACAAATTAATAATATTTGGAAGGGCAATATTTATATATATGGCACTGGTGATCCGCTTATTGGTGATGATTTTCCTGAAAAGAATAAATTTTTTGATTCTTTAGTTTATATTCTTAAATCAATGGGTATAGATACTATACAAGGCAATATTATAGCAGATGCTAGCTATTGGGGTAGTGACATTGTGCCAGCTGGCTATGATTGTGAAGATTTAGGTAATTATTATGGTGCTGGTGCTTCATCATTGATATATAATGGTAATGTATGGAAAATAGGTTATAAATTAACGCCATATTATGGCAAAACAGCTAAAATATTATTTACTATTCCAGAGTTTCCTCATGTTATTTATCAAAACAAAATAAAAATAGCTAATAGAAATTATGGTAATTATTCTAATGTAATTGGTAGACCACTAGATAAATCCTATATTTTCACAGGGACTATTCCCAAGGGGAATGGTGATACCATGTTTGTGAAAGCTTCTAGCCCAGATCCTGCTTATGGCTTTGCTTGGAAAACCAAACAATCCTTTTCTAACAATGGAATCTGTGTTAAAGGTAATATCATTACGACATACAATGACACTGTGATTTATGATAATAAATATTTAATATTAAATTATGAATCTATGCCATTAGATAGCGTGATTTCTTTTACAATTAGAAATAGTTATAATGTGGGAGCTGAGGCTTTAGCTAAGGCAATATCTAAAAAATATGGCGATGGTTCATACAAATCTTATGAGACCTTGGCTAAAAAAATGCTTTATAAATATGGTGCAGATACTACAGAGATTAAAATATATGATGGCAGTGGACTAAGTAGAAAAAATCTATTGACAGCTGATGCATTACTAACTACATTGATAGCTTCTCGTAATGCAAGCTGGTATGATGATTTAAACAATTCATTAGCTATAGCTGGTGTCAATGGAACCTTAAAAAGGTTTTTAAAAAATACTCCATTAGAGAATAATTTAAGAGCAAAAAGTGGTTATTTGCATTATATTAGAGGATTTGCTGGATATTTCGATATTCCAGACTCTATGGACACTTTTGCTTTTGTAATCTTAGTAAATGACTTCAAAGCAGATACTAAATATTTAACAAAAAATATCGAAGCAGTTTTACTAAATTCATATAACGAACTGACAAACATCTATCGTGCTAGTAGATCTAATGAAGATGTATCTAAAATATCACAATGAGATTTCATTAATAATTTTATAACTTTATAAAATTATTAATTGGTTTTTGTAACCTTAAGGCTAAGATCTAGACTAGAATAGTGATGCGTCATATAACCACTAGAAATATAATCCACTCCTGTCTCTGCATAATCTTTAATGTTATTAAGATTAATACCACCGCTAACTTCGATTTCTTTTTTACCATTTACAATGGCTACAGCGGTTTTGATATCATTTAAATTGAAATTATCTAACATTATACGAAATACTGAATCGAATTGTAATATCTCTTTAACGTTTTCGATATTGCGAGCTTCTACTTCGATAGGTAGGGTTAATTTTTTTTCTATTAAATATTTTTCTACTTTTGTTATAGCTTGAGATACGCCACCAGCGAAGTCTATATGATTATCTTTTATCAAAATCATATCATATAATCCAAAGCGATGATTAAATCCACCACCTAGTCTGACGGCCTCTTTTTCTAATTCTCTTAATAGTGGAGTGGTTTTTCGTGTATCTAAAAGTTTAGCTTTCGTGTGAGATATTTTATCTACCATTTTGCGAGTAGTAGTAGCTATACCAGACATTCTTTGCATAAAATTAAGTAATACTCTTTCTACTGCCAGCATAGACTGCTGTTTACCATATAGATTAAAAACAATATCTCCTGGGACTACGACGTCTCCATCAGTTTTCAAAAGATTAATAGAAATGGTAGGATCATAATAATGAATAAGTTGTCGAGCAAAAGAGATACCAGCAATAATGCCTGTTTCTTTAACATATAGAGCTGTATTACCCATAGCTTGTGAATCTATTATAGCCTGTGAAGTATGGTCTCCCTCGCCTATATCCTCTATTAATGACCACTTTATTATTTCTTCTAATTGTAATCTATCCATTGCATTAATTTATAAAATCATTTTATATCAAAATCATCCCAATCTTTTGAAAATGGTAGTTTTTGTCGAATTTTAACTAAATTATCGTAGTTGGTTTTTACAAAATAAACATTTTCATCTTGTGTACCTTCTAAAATGACATTCCCAACAGGATCAATACACATAGTACCGCCCATATATTCGAATCCGTTACCATCAGTACCTACACGATTTACACCGATTACATAAGCTTGATTTTCTATAGCTCTTGCTATTAATAGATGTTTCCAATGATTATATCTCTTAGTAGGCCAATTAGATACATAAACCAAAACATCATAATCAAAACTATTATTATTAATTCTATTCCTATTAAAAACAGGAAAACGAATATCATAACAAATATATGGTCTAATATTCCATCCTAGATATGGGATAGTTACTATTTCTTTTCCTTTAGTAAAATAAATATTTTCTTCTGCTAATGAAAATAAATGAGCTTTATCATATTTATAAATCACACCATCAGGAGTAAAAAATAGAAATCTATTATAGATTTTATCATTTTCATTGATCATAAAGCTTCCACAGATAGCAATATCATAATTATTAGCTAAAAATTTTAATTTATTAATCATTGGGCTATGCATACTTTGAGCATATTCAGGATTTTTAGTAGCATATGCTGTAGTGCAAACCTCTGGGCAAACTAAAATATCAATATTTGATTTAGTAGATCTTTGTATAGCAAATTCAATGTTTTTAAGATTAGTATCTATATCCAACCAAATAGTATCAGCCTGATACAGAGCCCAAGATATAATATTTTTCATAATATTATATATTAACCAAATTTTTTAAAGAAAATAATAAAATAAATTTTAAAAAAACTAATTATTAATTTTCTTTTTATTTGCTTTATTACCTTCTAAAATAAACCAAGCAATAGTAGAAGCGATGAAAACTGTGGAATAAGCACCAGCTATTACACCAATGATCATAGCAAAAGTAAAGCCTTGGATAACCTCACTACCAAAAATAAATATTGCAAGTAATACCACTAATACTGTACTCGCTGTATTAACAGTACGAGATAGAGTAGAATTGATAGCATCATTCATATTTTGCTTTAATGAACGTTTAGGATACAAGGCATTATATTCACGTATTCTATCAAAGATTACCACTGTATCATTAATAGAATAACCAACTAAAGTTAAAATAGCTGCTAAGAAATTTTGATCTACTTCCAAATTGAATGGTAATATTCCATAGAATAAACTGAAGATACCTGTAACAAAGAAAGCATCATGGAATAAAGCCACAGTAGCTCCTAGACCGTATTGCCATTTTCTGAATCTTATAAAAATATAAATAAACATTGCTATCAGAGCTAAAATGATAGAAATAATACCAGATCTTTGGATATCTTTAGCTACAGTAGGTCCCACATTCTGCGAACTCATAATACCTAAAACTTTATTAGGATTGTCAGTAGAAAATTCTTCAAAAGAGATAGGATCTTTATAAAAACCTTTTACACCCTCATAAATTGCTTTTTCTACATTTATGCCAGCAGTTTTTGAAGTATCATTTAATAAATATTTAGTAACGATACGTACTTGATTACTATTACCATAAATTTTCACTTCTGGAGTTTCATTTAATACATCAAAGAGTGCTGATTGCACATCAGTGGCCTGGACAGGTTGATCGAATCTAACTACATAAGTACGACCACCAGTATAATCTATTCCAAATTGTAAACCTCTAGTAGATAATGAAATAATAAATGCTAAAAATAGTATACCTGTTATAGAAAAGAAAATTTTGTATTTACCAATAAAATCAATTTTTGTGTTAGCAAGGAATTTTTGAGAAAATTTGTGATAAAAAGAAATATTTTTACCTTTATCTAAAAGGATTTCAATGAAAAGTCTAGTAACAAAAATAGCAGTAAACATAGAAGTGAGAATACCTATCACCAAGGTAGTAGCGAAGCCTTGCACTGGTCCCATACCGAATATTAATAAGATAACACCTGCAATTATAGTCGTTACATTACCATCTATGATAGCAGAATAAGAATTTTTATAACCATCTTTTACAGCCATCCTCAAGCCTTTACCCGCATTTAATTCTTCTTTAATACGCTCGTTGATAATCACATTAGCATCTACAGCCATACCTAGAGATAGCACTATACCAGCGATACCAGATAGAGTCAGTGTAGCACCTATAGATGCTAAAACACCAAATGTCATTAACATGTTGATTATTAAAGCTATGCAAGCGCCTATACCTGCTGTACCATAGAAAGCAATCATATAGATAAGTACTAATACAAAAGCGACTATAAACGCTATCATACTAGAATTAATAGCTTCAGAGCCTAAAGAAGGTCCTACAACGTTCTCTTCGATGATACGAGCTGGAGCAGGTAATTTACCTGCATTAAGTACTGTAGCCAAGTCTTGGGCTTCTTCTACTGTAAAATTACCTGAAATTTGAGATCTGCCATTTGGTATCTCAGATTGTACAACAGGATATGAGTAAACTAAATTATCCAATACTATAGCTATACTACGTCCAAGATTTTTTGCAGTTAAATCTTTCCATATCTTAGCTCCTTCAGAATTCATCTGCATATCCACGATTACATTGCCATACTGATCTACATCTTGGCGAGCACTAACGATGACATCACCTTCTAATGGAGCTTTATTAGTTAAAGGATTTACCTTTAATGCTACTAATTCATATACATTTCTAGTATCAGCTATAGGTTTAGCACTCCAAACGAATTTCACATCTCTAAATAGATCTTGTGTCAATCGTAAATATTCATTAATTCTAGCAGTATCTCTAGAATAAGCATAACCTATTAATGGACCTTCACCATAGAATTGCTGATTTCCCTCTTTTCTAACATTAATATTCAAATAAGCAAATAAAGGATTTTCTTTTTTGAATTGCTCTAATTCAACATTTTCAGCTGTAGTATCACCTAATGGTTTATTATCTAAAGACTGTAATTGTTGTGCTAATTTACTTGTATCAGTGGTTTGTTGGGCTAATTTAGTACTGTCTTTAATAGTATCATTAATGGCTAATGAATCACCAATTAAACTAAGTGAATCAGTAGTTTTTAATATTTGAGCTAATCTCTTATTAGCTTGTTCTAATCTTGGAGCAATTTCAGTTAAGTTCCATGTCTCCCAGAATTCTAATTTAGCAGTAGTTTGTAGAATACTTCTAACACGATTAGGATTATCTACACCAGGTAGTTCAATTAATATACGACTTTGTCCAACTAATTTTTGAATATTAGGTTGAGTGACACCAAATTTATCTATACGTTTACGAATGACTATAAAAGTATTATCAAAAGCTGACTGAATTTCAGTTTTTAAATAATTGATTACATCTTGATCAGTAGAGTTTACATTTAAGACATCACTAGTTTCACGAGATAGGAAATAAGACACTAATGGTTGATTAGGATCTATCTTTTTGAGCTCATCTACAAATAGATCAACAAAAGAAGTATTACTAGCAATTCTTCTTTGCTGAGCATTTTTAAGAGCTTGATCTAGTTTAGGATCGTTCTTTTTAGCTGCTAAAGCTTTAATGATAGCAGCATCATCGACCTCAATAGTAAGGTTCATACCACCTTTAAGGTCTAGACCCAGCTGAAGTTCTTTTTGTTTACAATCAGCATAAGTATATTTTTTTACTAGCAAATTGTAAACGGTAACATCCATCATTGAGTCTAAATATTGACTTTGACGCTCTCTAGCAATGGAATCTACTAACATCATTTTTTTGATAGAATCACCATTAGCTAATTTTTCAGCTAATCTGTATGTTTCTTCTGAATAAGCATAATCCTGTGCTTTGTTCTCTACCCTTCTAGTACACAGAGTGAATGACAATGAAAATACAGAAGCCAATACAAAAAGGATTACAAAAAACCAAATAGTACCTTTTAAACGCATAATATTATTATTTTTTATATAATTTATGAATTGCAAAAATAAATCAAAATTTTGAAATAAAAATTAATATTTTAAAATTTTAAAGTAATTATCATAATATCAATCTTATCTATTTTATTTTCTAAAAAAAAGTAATTTTGCATTTTAAAATATAAATTAAAAATGCCCTAAAAGTAGATAAACTACCTATGCCTAAAAATAATAATTGGAGAACTTGGATTTATTATGCATTAATGATAATAATATTCTTTATTTTTGCATATTTCATAACTCAAAAGGGCAATGCAATAGAAACTTCATACGCATTACAAAATCATATTACTTTTAAAACATCTCAAATTAATCACTACACAAATTGGGAAAATTTTCAATTATCATTAACAAATAATACTACTGAACCAATAGCAATATTATTACTTCAGATTATATTAATTTTACTAGTTTCAAGATTTTTTGGCTATTTATTTAGTAAGATTAATCAACCAACAGTTATAGGAGAGATACTCGCGGGCATAATTTTAGGTCCCTCACTTTTAGGGAAATTTTTTCCAGAAGTATTTAATTTTTTATTTACAGAAAATACTATGGGGAATCTATATATTCTCAGTCAAATAGGATTGATTTTATTTATGTTTGTCATAGGGATGGAGTTAAATATAGATAATATTAAGCATAGAACTAGTCAAATAATAGTAATTAGTCATTCTAGCATAATAATACCTTTTGCATTAGGAATGCTATTAGCATATTTTGTTTATTTAGATTTTGCAGCAAATATAACTAGATTTTTACCTTTTGCTTTATTTATCGGAATTTCTATGAGTATAACTGCATTCCCAGTATTAGCTCGAATCATACAAGAAAAAGGATTAACAAAAAAACATTTAGGTAGTATATCGATAGCCAGTGCAGCAATAGATGATGTAACAGCTTGGTGTATTTTGGCAGTTGTAATAGCTATTTCTAGTACAGGAAGTATAATATCTTCACTTTATACAATATTAATGGCTATTGCTTTTATTGCTATAATGCTTATGATTATAAGGCCTTTTTTACAAAAAGTTGGACAAACTCACCAAAATATTGAAACACTAAATAAAAGAATTGTAGGTTTTATATTTTTAATATTAATAAGTTCAGCATTTATCACGCAGACTATTGGAATACATGCATTATTTGGTGCTTTTCTGGCTGGCGTTATTATGCCTACTAATATTAATTTCAGAAAATTAATGATAGAAAAAATAGAAGATGTTTCTGTCTCTTTATTTTTGCCATTATTCTTTGTATTTACTGGACTAAGGACAGAAATCGGATTATTAAATACACCATATTTGTGGACAGTTTGTTTAGTTTTTATTTTAATAGCAATTATAGGGAAATTTGTAGGTGGTGCATTGACAGCTAAATTAATGGGAGAATCATGGAGAGATAGTTTATCACTGGGAATACTAATGAACACTCGAGGATTAATGGAGCTCATTGTACTCAATATAGGTTATGAAATGAATATATTACCACCCACAATATTTGTTATGCTTGTAATAATGGCTTTAGTAACTACATTTATGACTACACCTATCTTGAATCTAATCAATAAAAAAGCTA
>JAGPGB010000027.1 GCA_018056215.1 Bacteroidales bacterium
ACATAGAATATTAGCAGCATTGAGATCTTTTGAAGGAGGTATTAGTTTCTCTGGCATAGTAGAGGCAGATGAGTTGCTAATGCAATATTCAGAAAAAGGAAGGAAATACAAGAGCAGAGAAGAATATCAAAAAGCTAAAAAGAAGCGACATCCAAAAGTGGCAGTATTAGTAGTAACAGACAGAGAGGGAAATTTACTTTTCAAACATGTAGGAGATAAAAAAGTTAAGAATGAGCAATTGAAAAAAGAGCTAAATAAAAGGATAACAGAGAGTAATGTACTATGTGTAAAGCCTAAAAAGGAATTTAAGAAGGCAGTTAAAGACATTAATAGTAAAAAAGTAATAGTAAACAAAAAGCAATTAAAGAGAGGTCTATACAGTGTAGAGATAGTGGAGAGCAAGATAGACAATTTTAAAAAATGGTTGATAAGATTTCATGGAGTAGCTACGAAGTACTTACAGAGCTATTTGATGTGGTTCGTAGTGATGAATAAGTACTTAAAAGATATGATAGACCCTGACATTGGTAGGTTGCTAAACTTGTCATCGCACGATAGATGGGCGTGGGACAAGTATTGGAAATTAATGAAGTTGAAATATTAATAATAGCAATTAAGTCTAACAGAATATTATTTTACAAACACCTTCTCTCGTTCCCTCAAACACATGTTTATAAAGGCTAATTAATTATTCGAAAAAGTATTCGTTACAATATATTATTTGTTTAAATTTCTTAATAATACAATTTTTCCAAAATTCTATTGTTTATATAAAACATTATAGAACAAAAATATTGGTTAAAGTAATTTTTAAAACATTATTTTAAAAAATCCACTAATTTGTATTTACAATTTTTTTTAATGTTGATATAATTCGAATTTTTTTTATAATTTAGCTTAACCATTAAAACCTAAACATATGAAAAAGTTAATTGGAATTTTTACAATAATCATGATTGCCTTATTATTAGTACAATGTAAACCAGATGAAGAAGAACATGAACAATTTGATATGAATTTATTCAAAGATGTTGCTATTGCTGAGCAGCAGGCAAATAATCTGTATTCCACTGGTACAAATAATGTGCAAATCGCTGAGGGACAATGTGTTGGTAAATCTACAACCCTCGAATCATGTGCTACTATTACTATTAATCCATTTGATTATACTACTTTCCCGAAGTCTATTATTGTAGATTATGGGACAACAAATTGTCTTTGTGATGATGGTTTCTACAGAAAAGGGAAACTGAACATAACTATTACTGGCTGGTTAAAAGATAGTGGGGCTATATATACAACTATACCAGAAAATTATTATGTAAATAATCAACTTGTCCAGGGAGAACATGTAATTACTAATCTAGGTAAAGATACAAATCAACATTGGGTATATAAAGTGGATGCAGATATTCAAATAACAGTACCCGATGGCATAATTCATCATATAATTCATAGAAATAATACTTGGATAGCAGGTGATTCTACTTTATTGAATAAATTTGATGACGAGTGGCTGGTGTCTGGAAATGGGAATGGAACCACTACTAATGGCACTGCTTATACATTTAATATTCTTAATCCTTTACTTATTAAGGGGAATTGTCAATGGATAGCTGCTGGTATTTTGCAAGTAAATTGCGGCGGTTATACTGTGAATATCGATTATGGCAGTGGAGATTGTGATGGTATTGCAATTTTATCTTATAACGGACAAAATTATACTATACAATAAGATTTCTATCTTATTGTATAGTTTCCAAATTATAGATAATTTTTATAAAATCAAATTACACTCTTAAAAAAGTATTGCTTCTTATTTTATATTTAAATAAGTCATTTATTGATATTACAATTCACTGAATTAAACTGCAGACAAAGATTTTATCTATTCCTTATATAAATCATTTCCTATAGTAGGATTTACTTTAAATATGTTTTCAGATAATTAAAAAATATTTATTTTTATTGCATCAATAAATATATTGATTTTAATCAATATATTTATTGATAATAATCTACAATATATATTAAATTTTAAATATCAATAGAGTGTTGGAGTTTGGATATCATATATTAATTTTGCTAATTAAATAATAAATAATATGAAAGAAATCGTAAGACATCCTATTCTCGACATTCCAGTAGTAGAAGAAGTAGAATTTAACTATAACGGACAAAAAGTAAAAGGAAGAAAAGGCTACAGTATAGCTGCAGCACTCCATTTAGCTGGTTTTCCTATTCATAGTCATAGTTTAGATGGCAGACCAAGGAGTTTAGAATGTGGAATAGGTAAATGTGGAGCTTGTGAAATGCTGGTAGATGGTGTAGTGAGAAGGATCTGTATTACTAAAGTAGATGGTGTAAAAGAAGTATTAGAAATACCTAAAGACTATATACCACAAACAAAAAAATTCCCATTAGATCAAGCAAATGACTTGTATCATACAGAAGTAGCAATAATAGGTGCAGGTCCTGCAGGATTAGCTGCCAGAGAAATATTAAATGATTTTGGCGTTCCCAATATTGTAATCGATAGCAATGAAAATATAGGTGGACAATTTCTCATGCAGACACATCAATTTTTCTTTTTCGAAAAAGACCGTAAATATGGTGGTAAACGAGGTTTCGAGATAGCTACTATGCTAGCGGGGAATGATCATAGTAATATTTTGCTAAATAGTGTAGTGTGGGATATATTTGATAATAAAATATTAGGTGTTAAAAATATTAAAACCGAAGAAATATATTATATCAAAGCCGAACATCTCATCGTCGGTACTGGTGCAGTGCCGTTCATACCCGTCTTTGAGAATGATGATTTACCTGGAGTATATACTGCTGCTGTAGTCCAAAAACTTATGAATCTCGAGCATGCTCTACTTGGTAAAAATATTCTCACCGTAGGTGCAGGTAATATTGGTTATTTGACTTCTTATCAATTAACTCAAGCTGGTGCTAATGTTGTAGCAATTGTAGAAGCTCAAAAATCAGAAGGTGGCTTTCCTGTTCAAGCTAATAGAGTTAGACGTTTGGGTATTCCTATTCTTACAGGTTACACTCTCGTGAAAGCTATCCCTAATGATGATTATACAGCTGTGAAAGGTGCTGTTATTGCTCAAGCAGATAATAAATTTAAACCAATTAGTGGTACTGAAAAATTGATAGAAAATATTGATCTGATAAATATTTGCACTGGATTAATACCTGATGATCAATTATTAATTTTAGGAAAAGAAGTTTTCGGAAATAAATGTCATGGCGTAGGTGATGCTATTAGAATAGGAGAGGGGACTAGTGCTGTTCTCAGAGGTAAACAAGCTGCCTTTGAAGTGTTAGCTGATCTTGATATTCGATATAATTATGATGATTATTTAGCTATTTCTAAAGAATATATTGATAGTCAGCAGCATCCTATACGTGTTTTAGATAATCCAGCTAAACCAACTGAAGCAAGGAAAAATAAACCTTTTGTAATTATAGATTGTTTATATGGTTTTGCCTGCAATCCTTGTGTGTTTGCTTGTCCACAAAATGCTATTAGCAAGTATAGTACTTCTACAGTCCCTATTATTGATTATGATAAATGTACTGGTTGTCTAGATTGTGTATATCAATGTCCTGGTTTAGCTATCGTTGGTTTTAATATTAATAAAAATAAAATTTTCATTCCTACAGAACATTTCTTGGAAGAGAATTCACAAGTGTATTTGGTAGATAATTATGCAAATAAAATTGCTGAGGGTGAAATAGAAAAAATATTGATGAAACCAAATAAAACAAATGTTGCTCGTGTGCGATTAGATAATGTTTTTAACAATGAAGATATTACAAATATTAGAGGGTTGATTCCTAAAAATCAATATCCTGAAAAATTAATTTTAAAACAATATGAAGAAGTAGTAGAAATCGAGGATCCTTATGTTTGCCATTGTGAAGATATTACTTATAATGAAATTTTAGATTTCGTAGGAGATAGAAAATTTGTTTCTGTAATGGATGTTAAACACAATACTAGACTTGGTATGGGGCCATGTAGAGGTAAACGTTGCATTCGTAGATTGAGGTTAAAATTAGCTAGTGATGGCATTACACTTGTAGGAGATGCTACTCCTCGTGGTCCTTTATCAAATCAAATTTTACTAGGTGAATTGTATCCTCGTAACATAAAAGAAAATATTATCCCTGTTGGCACAAAAAAAGATATAGAACGTAGACAAGTAAATGTTTTGATAGCTGGTGGAGGTATGGCAGGTAGCTCTTTATTTAGATATTTTGCAGAGGCTGGTATGGAACCAGTATTGGTTAATTATGAGAAAGGATCTTCTTGGCGAAACATAGCAGGAGGACGACCTGCATTTTCTATTCCAGAACTATCAGATATAGCTAGACACAATCTTGAAATCTTTGAAGAATTAAATAAATATAAAAATATTAATTTCAAACCTACTGTTTATGTAAATTTTGCTCATGATGAGCTAACATATAAATCTCTGGAAGCTTCTAAAGGATGGTCTGATGTTTATGAAGTTTCACCAAAGGAATTTTCTAAAGAGATAAGCCCATATTTCAATCCTTCATTAGATACTTATCTAGCAGCATTCATTACTAGAGAGTGCTGGCAAGCTAATCCTGGTAAAACTGTAGACCTTATTCGTAGAATTGGATTAGAAAATGGTGGTACTATTTATGAAGACGCTACTTTAATTTCTGTAGAAAAGAAAAATAATAAATATACAGCTATTGTTAAGATGAGTGACGGCTCTTATATAGAATTCGAAGCTAATAATTTCGTAAATGCTCTAGGTGGTGAAGCTGAAAAATTTGCTAATATGCTAAACATGTTTCCTGGACTATATGCTGTGAGACATCAAGCCTTCATCACTCGTCGATTACCATATCTTGGCAAAAATGGTGATAGTCTAGATATGCTGATAGATAGGAGGAAGATAAAAGGATTTAGTGCAGTGTATGGACAACAATTGTATGAAACTGGCCAAATCATTGGATGCGCTTCTCCTGCTATAGATGCTGCTGATTCTTATAAAGATATTAAATTAAATACGAAGGAATTTTTAAATATTATTTCAGAAGTTTTTTGTGACTGGATACCTATGCTGAGTTCAGTGCAATTCCAAAGCGTTTGGAGTGGTTATTATACAGAGCCTAGAATGATTATTGATCCAGAAAATGGACTTTTCGTAGGTATGCGTGGACAAGGCTTTATGCTTAGCCAATATCTTGCTAAATTGTATGTAGATAAATTAACTGGAAAAGAAGTTCCTTATTATTTTGATGAGCTAAAGCTCACTGGTAAAGGACTTAGTGAAACTGCTTTTAAATAGATTCTACTATTTTTTTATTATTTTTGTTCTTTATTTTTTTTAATTTTTAACTGATTAAAAACTTATGTCTCAGAAATTATTAAGTTGGCATAAAAAGATATTTGATAATATTAGCAAGCAATATGCTGATAATAAACTACCTCATGCGATTTTACTTTCTCAAAAGATGAATGAATGTGCTTTTGTATTGGCTAAATCTATTGCTCAATTGCTTGAATGCTCTAATCCCAAAATAAATAGTGAAAATACATTAGAAGCTTGTGATGAATGCTCTAGTTGTAAAAAAGTTAAAGAATATACCCATTTAGATGTACATTATTATTTCCCTATAATAAAAAGAAAAAATAAAAATTGCTCTGATGATTATTTCCAAGAATGGACAGATTTTTTGAAACTTAATAAAGAAATTATAGAAATAAATAGCTGGATCAGATTCATTGATGCAGCTAATAGTCAAGCAATTATCTCTGCTGAAGATTGCGACAGGATTGTAAATATCGCTCAAGAGAGTAGCTACGAAGGGAAATACAAAATTTTTATCATTTGGGAAATGGAAAAACTTTTTCACGCCGCAGCTCCTAAATTATTAAAAATTATTGAAGAACCTCCCGCAAATACTCTTTTTATTGGCATAACAGATAATTTAGATTTAGTATTGGATACTATAAAATCTAGAATGCAAGTCATTCATTTGCCTGCACCATCTCCAGAGGAATCTGTAACTACACTTACAGAACTATTTAATATTGATAATGCTGATGCTCAAAAATTGGTTTTTAATTATGGGAATAATTTACCTCGTATAGTGGATAATATCCACAAAGACAATATGCCGATTTTAATAAATGAATTTTTTATAAAATGGATGAGATTAGCATTCCAAATGAAAGCTTATGATTTGCTAGATTTAGCTACTGAATTTAATTCTTTTGGTAGAGATATTCAAAAAATGATACTCATACAATGTTCTCAATATATAGATGCCATCTGGCTTGTCAATCATAATATACCAACTTCATTGATACTTAATGAGCTAGATGAAAAATTTGTACAAGATTTTAAAAAATTTATAGACGATGACACAATTCCCGAAATATCTGTAATAATTGATGAAGCTATTAAAAACATTGAACGTAATGGTGATAGCAAATTAATTTTCTTTGATATTAGTCTAAAAATTGGCCAAATTTTTAAGAAAAAATATTTTTTAATAAGAGCTTGATTTTTTTGGCACAATTTTTTCTCATATTTTTTAAAAAAAAGTATGAAAACTAAATTATTTTTCCTCATTTTTGTAATTAATTTATCTTTATTTAGTGCAGAATTAAGCATATCTATTGCTCCAATACCTACACCATCGTATGTTTATGTAAATGGTAGACTTTTAGCATCAGGTTTTTCTCCTTTTATAATTTCTAAATTACCTGGTGGCCTACAAAATATTGAAATTTATACTAATGTAGGACCTTTTAACACTCCTATTTTACAATATAAGTGCAAAATCTATATTAATTTCAATGAATTTGTTGGACTAAAATTTTTAAGAAATGGTCAGTACATTGTAGAAGAGAGATATAATCTACATCCAGAGCATCCACATGGAAATAATCCTGGCCATCATTATGGGCATGATAATTATAAACCAAATCATGGACAATATTTTAGCTATACTGGAATGTACCCAGAAACTTTTAATAGTCTTTGCTCTGTTTTGCAAAATCAATCTTTTGATTCAAATAAATTGATAATAGCAAAAGATGCTATACTAAAGAATGGAATTAATGCTTCTCAACTAAGGATATTACTTTCATATTTCTCTTTTGATTCTAATAGATTAGAATTAGCTAAATATGCTTATCCTTTTGTTGTAGACCCACAAAATGCTTTTATGATAACTGATGCGTTTACTTTTTCATCTTCTGCACGAGAATTCATGGAGTTTATTAATCATTAAGATAATTACAGTCATTAAAATTGTAAGTATATAATTTTTATCATCTTTATAATTCATTTTTTAAATGTAATTTTGTAAATACATTTATAACGAGGAAAAACGCTCAAAGATGAAGACTTTTTATATAGAAACTTACGGTTGCCAAATGAATGTTGTAGATAGTGAAATAGTAACCTCTATATTGCTTAGAAATGGTTATTTGTATAGTGATGACGCTAAAAATGCTGATATAATTTTATTAAATACATGTAGCATACGAGAGCACGCAGAGGATAGAGTAAAAGCCAGGATTAGACAATTAAATTCTCTGAAAAAAACCAACCCTTCTTTAAAAATAGGTATTATCGGCTGTATGGCAGAAAGTTTAAAAGAAAAATTATTAAATGAGTTGCCAATGATAGATTTATTAGCTGGACCAGATGTATATAGAGATTTACCAGAAATAATAAGTGAGGTAGATAGAGATAATAAAATAATAAATACTATGCTATCAGAGGATGAAACCTATTCAGATATCTTACCTACTCGCTATGACACTAATGGTATATCTGCATATGTATCTATTATGCGTGGTTGTAATAATTTTTGTAGCTATTGCGTAGTACCATATACTCGTGGTAGAGAGCGAAGTAGAAATATAGACTCTATAGTCAATGAAGTTTCTTCACTAGCTCAACAAGGGTTTAAAGAGATAACTTTATTAGGTCAAAATGTAAATTCATATAATTATCTTGAGACTAATTTCCCATCACTATTAAATATTCTAGCTAAGCAATTTCCTCAAATATTATTTCGCTTTGCCACCTCGCATCCTAAAGATTTAAGTATAGAATTAATAGAAACTATAGCAAAATATCCAAACATTGCTAAATCTTTTCACTTACCTGTGCAATCTGGTTCTGATGCTATTTTAAAAAGAATGAATAGAAAATATTCTGTAGCTGAATATTTAGAAAAAGTTAGACTATTACGCTCAGCAGTACCAGATATTACAATTAGTACAGATATTATTTGTGGCTTCTCAGGTGAAACAGAGTATGATCACAAACAAACTATAGAACTCATGAAAGAAGTAAAATATTTTTTTGCATTTATGTTTAAATACAGCGAACGCCCAAACACTGTAGCTTCTCGCAAATATGCAGATGATATAGATGAACAAACAAAAACTCGTAGACTAAATGAAATAATAGATGTACAACAAAAAATATCTTATGAGCTAAATAAACAAGATCTTGGTAAAACATTTAAAGTGCTTGTAGAAGGTACTTCAAAGAAGAATGATAAGGAAATATTTGGACGTAATTCACAAAATAAAGTAATCGTATTCCCAGGAGACATAAGTATGAAAGGTGAATTCGTAGATGTAGAAGTTATAGATTGCACATCAGCCACATTGATAGGAAGATTAAAAAATTAAATAAATAAAGATGAATATTGATAATAATGAAGGTAATTATATAATATTTTTAGGTACAGGTACATCTACGGGAATACCAGTAATCAGCTGTAAATGTGCCACTTGTACCTCCAATGATCCTAGAGATAAAAGATTTCGCACCTCAGCATTTATTCATTATAATGGACTAAAATTAGTAATAGACTGCGGTCCAGATTTTAGACTACAAATGATAAACAATCAAATAGACGACATAGACGCTATATTAATAACGCATGGACATAGAGACCATATAGCAGGTATAGACGACATAAGACCTTTTAATTTTATACTTGGTAAAGTAATAAGCTTATATGCAAAAGAAGAAGTAATGAGTCAACTGGACAAAGAATTCCCATATATTCTGAATCCTAATGGCTATTTTGGTTCTCCACAATTAGATTATCATAATATTAACGATAGCATTTTTTTTATTGAGAATAATCCAATAATTCCTATTCCAGTATTTCATGGGAAATTAGAAATACTCGGATTTAGATTTGATAATTTAGCCTATATAACAGATGCAAGCCAGATACCTGATAGTAGTATGGAACTCATAAAAGGAGTAGAAATATTAGTAATAAATGCATTAAGACGAAGTCCTCATATTTCTCACTTATCATTACCACAAGCATTAGAAATAATAGAGAAAGTAAACCCACAAAAAGCTTTTTTAACACATCTTTCGCATTTTTTACCACCACACATACAAATATTAAAAGATCTACCTAATAATGTATCACCAGCATATGATGGGTTGAGAGTAGATTTTTAAAAAAGGAAAAGGAATAAACAATAAAAAATTAGTCAATTTTTTATTGTTTGGAAATTTATTTGATTAAATTTCCAAATTTTAATTACTTTTGTAAAAATAATACGTTATGAAACAATTAGTTGACAATTTAGTAGAACATTTATCAATGGGCAAACAAGAGCATTTAGCTTTCCTCGATGGTCTCTTTTATTTATTAAAACAAAAAGATGCAGATGTAGTAGACTACCAAGGTCTCAAAGCAGAAAGTGTATCTCCACAATGCCCCAAATGTGAAAGCATTAACATTATAAAAAATGGTCATCAACAAGGTCAGCAACTCTATCAATGCAAAGAATGTGGCAAGAACTTCAGAGTAACTACAGGCACCTTCGTATACAATCTACATAAAAAAGAATTAATGCTAGACTACATTCTATGCATGCTCGAGGGTAAAAGTTTACGTCAATGTGCTAAGGAAATAGGAATAGATCTGACAACGAGTTTCGAATGGAGACATAGGATACTGACGGCACTCAGGAGCTTCGACGATAATGTTAACTTCTTTGGGATAATGGAGCTCGAGGAGTTGCTGATGAAATATTCAGAAAAAGGAAGAAGATACAAAAGTAAAGAAGAATATTTGATAGCTCAGGAGAAAAAACAACACAATGTGGCAGTGCTGGCAATGAAAGACAGAAGTGGCAATATGCTATTCAATTTAATTTGTTTTGATAAAGTTAAGAAGACGCAATTAGAAAAGATATTGAAAAATAAAGTATCTACAAGTAGCACGATATGTGGAGAAGATAGAAAAGAGTTCAAGAAGTTTAGGTCAAAGAAGTTAAAGAGTAAGGCAGTGAAACGAGAATTAGTGAAAAATCAGAATGACACATACAACATAAATACGGTGAGGCAGCATACAGTGAGGTTTGCTAAGTGGATAGACAAGCAGTTCAGAGGTGTAGCTACGAAGTATTTACAAAGTTATATAATGTGGTATATAGTTAAGCACAAGTATTTATTGAATAAATTAATAGAGGATGTAGGGAGGATGCTGAATTTAGCTGCGTCGGATAGACGTGCATGGTATGAATACATAAAGCTTAGAGCTAAACCAATAGAAAACCTAACATAAATAATATTTTAATCTTACCCTCTCATCTCTTCAAAAATGACTATACATATTTTTAATGCATTATGTTATTAAATCATTTGTAAAATTCGTACCAATTTATTCATCTTTGATAGTTCCTACACTTTAAAATCTTTTTAGTTTG
>JAGPGB010000028.1 GCA_018056215.1 Bacteroidales bacterium
TGAGTGGGAAAAATCACAAATTTATAAAGTTGAAATTAATGAAAATAAACAAAAATATTATGTATTAGACATGTTTCCGTATCCGAGTGGTGCAGGTTTACATGTAGGTCATCCCTTAGGTTATATTGCTTCTGATATTTATGCTAGATACAAAAAATTACAAGGCTATAATGTATTACATCCTATGGGCTTCGATGCTTTTGGTTTACCTGCAGAGCAATATGCCATTCAGACAGGACAACATCCAGCTATTACGACAGAAAAAAATATTCGTAGATATAGAGAACAATTAGATCTTTTAGGATTTTCTTTTGATTGGTCTAGAGAGGTCATCACTTGCGATCCTAAGTATTATAAATGGACACAATGGACTTTTATTAAGCTTTTCAAATCTTGGTATGATAAAAACATAGAAAAAGCTCGCCCTATTGATGAATTAGTTGAAATATTCGAGCGAGAAGGTAATGTAAATATAAATGCTGCTACAAACCAAATAAAAATATTTTCTGATAAAGAATGGCTTGGTTATAATGAGAAGGAACAGCAAGATATTTTAATGAATTATCGTTTAGCATATTTATCAGAAACTTTTGTAAATTGGTGTCCGGCTTTAGGAACAGTATTAGCTAATGATGAGGTTACTGATGGATATAGTATACGTGGTGGATATCCTGTAGAACGAAAAAAAATGAAACAATGGCTCTTACGTATTACTGCTTATGCCGAACGATTATTAGCAGGATTAGAAAAAATTGATTGGCCAGAACATATCAAGGAGATACAACGCAATTGGATTGGTCGCTCCGAAGGAGCTATAATTAGATTTCCTATAAAAGATATCCCTAACAAACATATTGAAATTTTTACTACTCGCCCAGATACTATCTTTGGAGTTACTTATGTATGTGTAGCTCCAGAATCTGAACTTGTCCCCTTGCTAACAAAACTATCTGAAAAAGATAAAGTGGAAGATTATGTTAAAAAAAGTCTAAATAAAAGTGAAAGAGAACGTTTAACAGATATTGATAAAAAAACTGGTGTTTTCACTGGATCTTATGCTATTAATCCTTTTACTGGTGAAGAAATTCCTATTTGGATAGCTGATTATGTATTGGCTTCATATGGTACTGGTGCAGTGATGGCAGTACCTGCTCATGATAGCAGAGATTATGCTTTTGCTAAACAATTTGGATTACCTATTAAGGAAGTTATTAAAGGTGGTGATATTTCAAAAGCAGCATATGAAGATTTAGATGGAGTGTGTATAAATAGTGATTTTATTAATGGGTTGAAACCTATAGAAGCTATTAAAAAAGTAATAGAAGAAACTGAGAGGCGTGGTATTGGTAGCAGAAAAATTAATTATCGCCTTCGTGATGCTATTTTTAGTCGTCAGAGATATTGGGGCGAGCCTTTCCCTATTTATTATAAAAATGATATCCCTTATCCATTAGATGAATCTAAACTACCATTAGAATTGCCTCCTGTAGATTCCTATTTACCTACTGATGATGGCAAACCGCCGCTTGCTCGAGCTAAAAATTGGAAAACTGAAGATGGTTATCCTCTGGAGACATGTACTATGCCAGGTTTCGCAGGTTCTAGTGCCTATTACCTCAGATATATGGATCCTAATAATGATAATGAGCTAGTTTCTAAACAAGCTGTCGAATATTGGCGAAATGTTGATCTATATATTGGTGGGTCAGAACATGCTACTGGACATCTTATTTATGCTAGATTTTGGAACAAATTCCTATTTGATATTGGTATAGCTGTAGAGGATGAACCCTTTGCTAAATTGATTAATCAAGGAATGATACTCGGTCGTAGTAATTTCGTCTATCGTGCTAAACCAGTAGAGTTTGCTATTTATAAATTAAAAAAAATCTTGCCAATTATCTCAGATAATTATGAAATTAATCAACAAGATGATATTATTAATATCTCTCTTGCTGATGATAAAACTTATATTTTAATAGCTAAAAATGATAATTTTGAAAATGCTCAAAAGCTAGCTAGTAACCTAGCTACAAACAATTATAAAATTATAATTATCAATATTGCTAATATTTTACTAGAAAATAATGTACTAAATAAACTATTAGATGAAATAAAGAGTTTGCAAAGTGGAGAAATCAAGATAATAGGTAGAGATATGCAGCTGCCACCTATTTTTGTCTCCAAAAATATTGAAGGTAGAGAAGAATACACTTATCCTATGCACGTAGATATTAGCTTGGTGAGGAATGATATTTTAGATATAGAAGCTTTCAAAAATTGGCAACCAGAATTCCAAAACGCTAATTTTGTTTTAGAGGACAATAAATATATTTGTGGCTGGGAAGTAGAGAAGATGTCTAAATCCAAGTATAATGTACAAAATCCTGATGATGTAGTGAATGAATATGGTGCTGATACTCTGCGACTTTACGAAATGTTTCTCGGTCCAGTAGAGCAAAGTAAACCTTGGGATGTAGCAGGTATAGAAGGTGTACATAGATTTCTTCGAAAATTCTGGCGATTATTTTTTGATGCTCAAGATAATTTCTATCTCAATGATGATGAGCCTAATAAAGACGAATTGCATTTATTACACAAAACTTTAAAAAAAGTTCAAGAAGACATAGAACGTTATGCATACAATACTGCTATTAGCAGTTTCATGGTAGCAGTAAATAATCTGCAAGATTTACAATGTAATAAACGAGCAATTTTAGAACCTCTGATGATAGCATTATCTCCTTTTGCTCCCTTTATAACAGAGGAATTATGGCATCTAGCTGGTCATACTGATAGCATTCATGAGGCTAATTTCCCAATTTATGATGAAAAATACACAACAAATGATACTTGTACCTATGCTATATCATTCAATGGCAAGACTAGATTTACTCTAGATATAGATATAGCAGCAGATGAAGAAACTATTAAAAATATTGTCCTGCAGCATCCTCAATCTCAGAAATGGCTTGAGGGCAAAGAGCCTAAACGAGTTATAGTAGTAAAAGGCAAAATAGTAAACATTGTAATGTAGCTTTTTTTACATTCTAATATTATGTTTTAGGTTAACACTATTGCTTTTTTTTAACATTATAATATTTATTACATTTTACTGCTAAGTCGAAAAATTTCAATATTTTTGTTAATAAAATAATTTTTGATTTATTCTGTTAATATAAAAAATAATATTTAATGCGTAAATTAACTTTTTTAATATTATTAATTTTACCTATAATAATTTTTTCTCAAGAAATTAAATTTCTAGATAAACCATTTGTAATCGAAAATTTTAATAATATAGAATTACCATATTATATAGAAACTTCAGATACAATACCTCTTAATAGTAATTGGGATTTTTATTTGAATATAGATAGCACATACTTTATTGCATCAGAGCAATTAGATAAATATTCGAGTAATTTGACTAATAATTTCGATATTCATTATGCAGAGCAAATAGTAAATGGTAAAAAACAAATTGTTTTTTTCATTTGTCCTTTTCGTAAAGTCTCTGATAATAAAATAGAGGTATTACAAAATTGGAATATTCAAGTTATATTTTCTCCTACTCAATCAAATAACATTTCTCATAAAAGGACATATGCTTCTAACTCTGTATTATCAAATGGACATTGGATAAAGCTCAGTACTAAACAAAAAGGATTTCATTTGATTACTTATGAAAACTTAGTGTCGTGGGGATTAATATCTTCCCCTATATTATCTGATAAGCTGAGAGTTTATTGCAACGGTAGTCGTATGCTGCCTGAGGCTAATAGTGTACCACGTTATGATGATCTACACGAAATATCAATTGACATACGTGATGGCGGAGATGGTACTTTAGATCCTGGTGATTATGCTATTTTCTATGCAGAGGCACCCGTTTATTGGGATTTTGATCATACTACTAAAACCTTTGTTCATTCTCGTAATCTTTATTCAGAGAAAAATTATGTTTTCGTAACTATAAATGATGTAGGTATGCCACAGCGCATAAGTACTGCTATATCGCCTACTGGTAATATTGACTTATCTGTTAATACTTTTATGGATTATAATTTATCAGAAAATGAATTATATAATTTCAATAAAAGTGGTAAACAGTGGATAGGTGATAAATTTGATTATAATCTCAGCAATGATTATTCTTTTTATTTTCCCAATATAGTAGCTGATTCTAATGTATATATTAAAGCTATAGTATATGGTAAATCAGAGTTACCATCATCATTTAGATTAATTTATGGTAGTAATAGTTATACCATTCCTATTCAGCCAGTTAGTGGTTATTTAGATGAATATGCTAAAGTAGGTACTGCTAATGTCAGTTATAAATCATCAAATCCTACTATTAATATAACTCTAAAATATCAGCAAGGGGGCAGTAATAATGCTGTTGGTTGGTTAGATTATTTAGAAGTAATTGCTTGGCGTTATTTGTCTTTTTATGGCTCTCAGTTGAGTTTTAGTCATCCACTTTTACCAAGTAATAAAATTGCTAAATATACCATTGCTAATGCTCCTAATGATATTTATTTATATGACGTTAGTGTACCAGAACATCCTATTAGAATTATCGGGACGCATAGCTCATCTAATTATCAATTTGTAGATAGCACTAATAAAATCAAAAATTATATTGCTGTTGCTAGTACATTTATTATTCCCAGTTATGAAGGGACAGTAAGTAATCAAAATTTACATGCATTATCACAAGTAGATTACATTATAATAGCTCCTAATAGGTTTTATCAGATGGCAAAAAGATTGGGAGATCTACATCTGGCACAAGAAGGATTGAGTTATGTAATCGTTTCTCCAGACATTATTTATAATGAGTTTAGTAGTGGCAAACAAGATATCGCAGCTATTAGAGATTTTATTAAAATGTTTTATGATAGAGCAACTAATGATGATGAGAAACCTAAATATGTGTTGCTTTTTGGTGATGCCTCATATGATTATCTAAATCGAATTAATAATAACACTAATATAATACCTACTTTTGAATCAATAGCTTCAGTGAGTCCAACGGCTAGCTATGCTTCAGATGATTTCTATGCTTTGCTAGATGATGGTGAAGGATATGAATGTAATGGAGCTTTAGATATAGGTGTAGGTAGATTACCTGTCATTAACGAGAGTCAAGCATGGGCGATGGTAAATAAAATTGAAAATTATTATAAAAAACATGGTCGTAATGACAGCATTATTATTTGTAATGAATCAGAGTGTTTGGTACCGCAATTAAGTGATTGGCGTAATAAAATAGTTTTAGTAGCTGACGATGAAGATGGGAATCTGTATGTAAATCAGGCCGAAGATATAGCTTCATTAGTAGAAAATATAGCTCCGCAAATTAATATTGAAAAAATTTATTTGGATGCTTACCCACAGATATCTACACCTGCTGGACAAAGAGCTCCAAATGTAAATGCAGCTATTAATAAAACTTTTACAGATGGTATTCTTTTGTTTAACTATATTGGTCACGGTGGCGAAGAAGGTTTGGCTCATGAGAGAATTTTACAAATTGCTGATATTCAATCTTGGCAAAATAAATGTGCTATGCCTTTGATGATTACTGCTACTTGCGAATTTAGCAGATATGATGATCCCGGTAGAACCTCTGCTGGTGAATATGTGATACTCAATCCTAATGGTGGAGCTATTACTATGATGACTACTTCTAGAATTGCTTATAGCTCTTATAATGCTATGCTCAATAATGCATTAATGGATACTTTGATGCGTTTGTCTAGAACTTCTACACCTTCTTTTGGTGATGTTTTTGTTATTGCTAAAAATGCTGCTAATAATGCTAATGCTTTGAAAAATTTTATTCTTTTAGGTGATCCTGCTTCTAAAATTGCCTTCCCAGCTAATAATATTATTATCGATAGTATAAATAATAAATCTATAAATCACCTCGATACATTGTCTGCATATGAGTTCATAACTATTACTGGACATTTAGAAAACTTTAATGGAAATTTGTTAAATGATTTCGATGGTACTATTTATATAACTATGTATGATAAAAAACAAGAATTCTCTACCTTAGGCACAGACCAGAATAGCTCTCCTGTACCTTTTAAAGTCTTTTCAAATATAGTATACAAAGGTTCTGCTTCAGTACACAATGGATTATTTACTATACAATTTTATATGCCCATAGATATACAATATAATATTGATAAAGGTAGAATAACTTTATATGCTGAGAATGGTAAAACTGATGCTAGTGGTTATACAAATAATTTTTTGATTGGTGGCTCATCTACTCCTATAACTGATAACCAAGGGCCACAAATTAATCTTTATCTCAACTCTACAAATTTCCACAATGGTGATGTAGTAAATGAAAATCCAACTTTACTGTCTTATATTAATGATGAACACGGTATTAATATTACTGGACAAGCTATTGGACACGATTTGGTAGCATGGATAGATAATGATTATACTAATCCATTGATTTTGAATTCTTTTTTCAGATATTCACTAGATTCTTACAAAGATGGATATCTTATCTATCCTTTATCAGATTTATCTGCTGGTGAACATTCCATCACAGTGAGAGCATGGGATGTTTTTAATAATTCATCAGAGGCAAGTATTAATTTCCAAGTAATACCTAATGATAACCTTACAATTAATAAGATATTTGCTTATCCTAACCCGATGATTAGTAATACTACATTCTATATTCAACATAATCAGGCTTGCTGTAATAATAAAATTATAATAGAAATTTATGATATTTTAGGTAATATAATTGCAGTTTTAGAAAACGAAAGTTACAATGATGCTTACTATAATACTGAAATACAATGGGATGGGACTACTATTAATGGTGGTACTATAGCACCAGGTACTTATATTTTCAAAGGATGGTTAGAGAATGAAGTAGGTAAAACTTCTATTGCTTCTGGTAAAATTTTAGTGATTTCTGATAATTAAATGATATAATAAATATATTTTTTTTACGTAATTTTGTTTTTAATTTGTTTATAAAAAATAGTATGCAAAAAATTGGTTTTAGTATTTTAATTTTAAGCTTATTCTGTAATTTGTTTACATTAAAGGCGCAGACTTATCAAGAAATTTTAGGACAAACAGGCGATAGATTAAATACTATCACGACAGCAGTACCATTTTTATTGATAGCACCAGACGCTAGATCTGGATCTATGGGAGAAGTAGGAGCTGCTACTCCACCAGATATCAACTCTATGCACTGGAATCCTGCTAAATATATTTTTATTGATGGAGATTATGGTGTTACTATTTCATATACGCCATGGATGAGAAAGCTAATCAATGATATTAATTTAGCATATGTAAGTGGTTATTATAAATTTGATAAAAATCAAGCTATAGCAGGCTCTTTACGATATTTTACTTTAGGAGAAATACAGTTCGTAGGTATGACACCTGACGAAAATTTAGGAACTTTCTCTCCTACAGAGTTTGCTATTGATGCCGCATATAATAGAATATTTGGAGATAATTTTTCTTTTGCTATAGCTCTCAGATATATTTATTCTAATCTCTCTGGTGGAGCTACTGTAGGCACTGGTCATACAGAAACTAAAACGGGACAGTCCGTAGCCGGTGATGTAGCTATTTTTTATAAACATGATTTTAAAATTAATAAACGTGATTCACGTATCGCTTTTGGTATGGATATTTCTAATTTAGGAGCTCGCATTAGTTATAGTGAGCTGGGCTATAGAGCTTTTTTACCTACTAACCTACGCATAGGACCTAGTTTTACATACAATATTGACGATTTTAATGCTATCACTGTAGCTTTTGATCTTAATAAACTTTTAGTTCCTACTCCACCATTATACACTTATGATTCTATAACTGAAGAATATGTGATAGCTAAAGGAATGGATCCTAGTAGAGATGTTGTAAATGCGTTGTTTACTTCTTTTTGGGATGCTCCAGGTGGCTTCAAAGAAGAACTACATGAAGTTATTTTTAGTGGTGGAATAGAATATGACTATTCGAGGCAATTTTTTATCAGAGCAGGCTATTTTAATGAACACAAAACCAAGGGTAATCGTAAGTTTGCTACTTTTGGTGTAGGCGTTAGATATAATATTTTTGACTTAAGTTTCTCCTATTTAGTACCTTTCGAGCAACATCACCCACTAGAGAATGTGTTGCGTTTTACAATGACTTTCAATTTTTTCAAACCTCAAAATAAACCTAAATAGTGAATGAAAATCTTAGAGTAGGTTTTGGATTTGATATTCATAAATTAGTAAAAAAGAAAAAACTATTCCTTGGTGGTGTAGAGATACCATGCAAGTATGGATGTATGGCTCATAGTGATGGTGATGTGCTTATTCATGCTCTCATAGATGCTATGTTCGGTGCTCTCAACCTAGGTGATATAGGCTCTCACTTCCCTGATAATGATATTAAGTACAAAAATATTTCTTCTATAGAATTGCTTAAGCAAACTATTGAAATTTGTAAACCATACAATTATAACATTTCTAATATCGATAGTACTATTATCCTTCAAAAACCTAAATTGCAACCTTATATAGAAATAATTCAGGAAAATCTGTGCAATGTTTTAAATATTTCAAAAGATAAATTATCGATTAAAGCTAAAACAAATGAAAAATTAGATAGCCTAGGCAAAGGCAAAGCTATATCAGCATATTGCATTATTTTACTTGAAAAAAATTTAACTATTTTTTGAAAATATTTAATATTAAAGTCAAAATTATACTTAATATTATGCAAGTAACTATTGGAAAATAAAAAGTAAAATTTTCTTTTTTTATCAATATATCACCAGGTAATTTAAAATTAATTTTTTCGAAAAAATAACCTAAAATGCCTATTATTATTAGCACTACTCCAATGAAAATTAACGATTTCCACATATTTTTTAGCATAAATACATTAATAGCTTAATTTTAATTAGCTAAATTATGTAAAAATAAGTAAATTTCAAAACATTTACAATAAATAATAATTAAGCCATATAATATAATCATTGATATATATTTAACATTTATTAATCTAAATCTTAATCAGGCTTACAATTACATCAAATAATAATTACTATTTTTGCAAAAAACAACAAAATATGAAAAGAATTTTTGTTTCATTTATTTCATTATTATTTGCAATACAGATAGTATTCGCAGTAAATCCACCTACTATACCAGACGAAGGTATGTGGGTGCCAGTATGGATAGAGAATCTTAATTATCCAGACATGGTAAGGTTAGGACTCAAATTAAAAGCCGATGAGGTGTATTCTAACACTAAACCAAGTGTAAAAGATGCTATTGTAGGCTTAGGCTCTAATGAATATAAACCAAGTCAAGGTTTTTTCTGTTCTGGAGTTGTAGTTTCTCCACAAGGGTTAGTATTTACAAATCATCACTGTGGATATGATGCTGTACAGCAAGTAAGTACCCTGGAGCATGATTATTTAACAAATGGATTCTGGGCTACAAAGCTATCTGAAGAGATACCAATAGATGAAATGACTATGTCATTTGTCGTAAGAATAGAGGATGTCACTGGTAGAGTGCTAAAAAATGTGAATGATTCTATGAGTATAAGTGCTAGAGACAAAGCTATCAACAAAGCCATCAAAGAAATAGAAAATGAAGCATCTGAAAAAGGGAAATATGATGTAGTCGTTAAATCAATGTTTGAGGGTAATGAATATTATTTATATGTCTATGAAACATATAAAGATATTAGGTTAGTAGGTGCTCCTCCTAGTGCAATTGGCAAATTCGGTGGTGATACTGATAACTGGATGTGGCCACGTCATACAGGAGATTTTTCAATTTTCCGTATTTACACTGCTCCAGATGGCTCTCCAGCTGAATATTCTGATAAAAATATTCCTTTAAAACCTAAAAAATATTTACCTGTTTCTATTAAAGGTGTTGAAAAAAATGATTTCTCTATGATTTTTGGCTTCCCTGGTAGTACTCATAGGTATATCACTTCTCAAGGTGTAGAGCAAGCTATTAATCAAAATAATCCTTTGATTGTAAAAATCAGAGATAAAAAATTATCTATCATGAGATCATATATGGATCAAGATCCTAAAATAAAATTACAATATTCATCTAAATATGCTCAAACATCTAACTATTGGAAATATTTCATCGGACAAACTAAAGGTTTAAAAAGATGGGATGTTTATGACAGAAAAAAAGAATTAGAAAATCAATTTATGAATTGGGTACAACAAGATGCTACTAGACAACAAAAATATGGCACTTGCCTTAAAGAAATTGAAGATGCATACAATCTTTTAGCAAAATATAATAAAACGATGACTTATCTCGAAGAGGCTCTACTACAAGGACCAGAATTTATTTATTTTGGCTTTGACCTTTTACAATTATACTCTGTACTGAAAAATATGGAAAATGCTAGCAAAGATGAAAAAGCTAAAATAGAAGGCAATGCTAAATTAATTGCTAAAAATTTAAATGAAAAAGCTGAAAAATATTTTAAAGATTATAATGCTAATGTAGATAAAGATATTTTCATATCTATGTTTGAAATGTATAT
>JAGPGB010000029.1 GCA_018056215.1 Bacteroidales bacterium
AATTCCTCTTTAGGAAATTCTATATTATCACTTTTTTCTCTTAAAAAAGATTCTAAATTATCATTATTAAAATTTTTAATAAGAGTGTGTAAATAAGGTGTATTCATAATTTTTGATTTTCAATAGCTTGGGGGTTATTATTTTGGAGGATATTACTCATGATTTTCTAAATTATTATTAATTATTTGCCAATAGCCACCTTTTTTAGAGCCGATACGCTTTAATAAATTTTCATTTTTAAGTTTTTTGATGTTCCACTCTATTCCTTTAATAGTTAAACCAGTTTTTTCTGATAGTTCTTCTGTAGTTATATAGGGATTTTTTGAAATTAATCTAATTATTTTTTCCCTAGTTTTTTCCCTAGTTTTTTCCCTAGTTTTTGGGGTAGTTTTTTCCATAGTTTCCTCCATAGTTTTTAAAGAATCATGGTTTTCAGTCATGGATAGACGAATATACTCATTGCTCGGTTTAAATACGATATAAAAATGGGTGTCTGTATAAGTTATTTGTGGTAAAGGTGCATTTTCTTTTTTACAATACTCTTTTATTCTACTTATACCTGATCCCAATTTTTCACCATAATGAATGCGAGCGAATAAATCAGCGATAATCTGATTTCTTCTAAAAATCGTTTTACCAAGTTTAAAGTTTTTAGGTTTAGACCATATATTTTCTATTTCAATTTTATTATTATAGAAAATTTTTAAAATATTATTATGTCCGTGTTCAAAATAATCTTTATGCATAACAGAATTAATAACAGCCTCCCTAATAGCTTCCAATGGATATTCATATATATTTTCACGTTGTGGCATACCAGTAAATTTATAAGCAACTTTAGTATTAAGTCTTACAAAATCCATAACTTTATCAACAATTTCTACAAGAGAACCTGTTATATCTTTACGATCAATAATATCAGTACCATTTTCATCTTTATATAAAACAACCGTATAAACAGACCATGGAATAAATTTTTGTGGTTCTTTTGCAAAAAATAATATTCCTGCATTATTAAAAAAGAATTTTTTATTTTTCTTTTCTAAAACACATAAACTAGGCAAAACAATATCTCTTTTTTGATAACTATCAATAGAGGCTAATTCTAAATATTTTGAAAATTTTTCATTATCAAAGTCCTTATCATAATTAAAATCTTTTGAAATAATTTCATCAAATCTTACTTTCCCTTCTGAACGAAAAAATTCTTTAATTTTGTCTCTATTCATTTTTTGAGAGTTAGCTCCAATTCTCATATAAAATCCAGAGGAACATTGATAGGGTTTATCTTCACCTTCTTTGACAGTTACTATAATAATATTTTCTATCTTTTCAATAGAAATTTCTGGCTTAGGATTACAATTATTAGCAATATCTTGTATTTGAGATTTCAATTTATTTGAACTTACAATTCCTTTACATTGGCCATTATCAGTTACCCCAATAAAAATTTTACCACCAGAAGAATTTGCAAAAGCAACAATTTCTTTATCTATGCCACTTATATTTTCTTTAAATTCTATTTTATAACCTTCGCCTTCCTTTAGAATAATATCTAATTCGTTTTTATTCATAATTTTTGATTTTCAATAGCAATAATTATTTCTTTGTTGAATGATTGTAAGCGTTTTTTTTCAATTTCTAAATAGTTGCTACCCATTTCTCTAATTAGAGAATCTATTTCTTTAATAGTTTTTTCAATACCAGTTTCTGACATTGTATTCATATCAGCTATACGCTTGAGAGTTTTAGTAGGGAGAGTACCATAATCTATGATATCTTCTTTGAGCATTTTTAGAAAATCAATATGATATGGTTGTAATCTATAATTTTTACTATTGATTAAACTCTTTATGGCATTTATAGCCTTTTGTTCCAAATTATTTTCATTCTTATTTTTACTCACATTATCAGACATATTTTTTTTATCAGAGATATCTTTTAATTCTTTATAATAATCCCAAAAATTTTCACTTAATTTTAGAGAATTTTCATTTGCATCACATTTTATTTTTTCGAAGGCGTCTTCGATACTTATTTCTGTTGTTTTATTATTAGTACTATAATTTGCATAACTAATATATAGGCCAAATTTTTTGATAAATACTAATAATTCATTTTCCTTACCTTTTTTAGCGACTTTTATCCTTCGTGGTAGATTATCAAAAGATGTAATCATTTCAGGGAAATTATTTTTAATTTGTTCATATTCTTTCAATATGTTAGTATAGAAACTTTCTTGTTCTAGATAGTCGGGGTTTTGTTTTAATTTATCATAAAGACCAGAAGGAGTGGGGACTTCATCAATGTCAAAGATTTTAGCATCTTCACCTAAAATATTATGAATATGAAACATTTTGATACTAGCAATTTCTCGAGACTTCATCTCATTAGCACCTAATTCTGTGGGGAAAAAATTAACAATATACAGCTCATCAAAAACTTTTTTGCTAATACGATTTATCCTACCTATTCTTTGTATTACTCTCACGGGGTTCCACGGTATATCATAATTGATAACCATACCAGCACGATTTAGATTAAACCCTTCAGATATTTTATCAGTGCATAGTAGAATATCGTATTTATCTTCTTGTTTTTCATAAGTAGCATCAAAGTTTTTATTAATATCCTCAATTTTACCTTCCATATTGCCAGCGATAGATAATACTCTGCCATCAAAAGCATAATTTAATCTCTCACTTAAATGTTTCACTGTATCAATATATTCTGTGAAAATCACAATTTTTCTATGAGGTTCATTGTGTAATTGCTTTTTAATATTTTCAATTAAAACTTTAGATTTAGGATCATTCTCTATTAATTTAAAATTGTCCAATTCTTTTAATATATCATCAAAGAGGTCAATATCAGATTGTATATCACTTAAAAATTCATTTTTTTTATCAAAATCATCTAAATTGTAAATTTTTGCATTTTTTTTATTACTATTATCATTGTTTAATTCTTGGATATGTTTTATCAATTCATTTTCTATTTCTTCAGGCTCTAATTCATATATTTTTTCTATAAAATCTCTATCAAGAATATACTTATTGGTTTTTTTAACAAATGCTAAAACATATTCATTAATATTTTTTAAATTTTGGATGCTTTGTTTGAAAGAACCAAACGAACTCTCAAAACGTCTCACTAGTAATCTACGAATAAAATTGTAAAGATTTGCTTGAGAAGTAAATTCAAAATTTTCTTGTTTGTTTTTATTGTAATCTTTATCATAAGGTTTTTCATAATGTGCAGGCTTATAAATAGCCCCAGTAAATCTACGTTCTCCAATAGTATCTGAGAATACACTAATAATTTTTTCATAAAAATCTGATTGTTCTTTACTGAGTTCATAAAACCACTCTTGAGGGTCTTTTACTATTGATAGGTTTTTAATTTCATTTTGGTAAGAAGTATTGTTGATGAGATCTAATCTATTTCTACGAATAATCACTGGCTCTATAATGTCTCTGATTTGTTTAGCTAGGAGTTTAGATTTTTCTCTCACAAGATTCATGTTTATTTCACTATCATCGTTTTGAAAAACTTCATGATATTTAGTAAAAGCTTTCATTTTTTTGTCTTCATCTGGAGAGTTATAATATTTATTTATGTAGCCAAGCCTATCAAAAAAATATTTAAACTCTCTAAACTTGCGTGCTAAATTATCATCTAAAGAAATAGAAGAATTTTTGGGAGTGATGAAAAGAGATAATAGTGATAGTATGTCTTCTGGACGGTTATTAAAAGGTGTAGCACTCAATAGAATAACGATTTTACCACGACAAATATTTTTTAGATATTCATAGCTATGAGTATCTTGATTTCTAAATCTATGAGCTTCATCTACTATAACAATTTCTATATCATTTAATTTACCTTCTATCATTTGAGTTTGTAGTTTATCTAGCTCTCCTAGAGACCATACTTCCCAATCGTGTAGTCTGAATTGTTCTTTGTACATATTCCATCCTGCATCTTTTAGTTTCGGATCACCTTTGAGTCCAGGCGGACAAATAATGACGCCACGTTTACGTAGCTCATAAGCAATAGAACAAGCTATTATAGTTTTGCCTAATCCTACCACATCGGCTAATATAACCCCATTATTTTTTTCTATTATTGCAAGTGCTTGCTGGATAGCATCTAACTGATATTTATATGGTGTATATCCATTCTTTGTAAAAATATTTATCAATGAGTCACCTATTTGCTTTTTCTCAAAAACATCTATATAATTTTTCATTATAAAAGCATAAGCCTCGAAAGGAGTGATTTCACGTACTAAGGTTTCTTTTTCTATTATTTCTAATATCTTCTTTTTTTTCTCTGAGTTTTCTGTTATTTTAATAGCATTATTCCACAATTCATCAAAGTATTCTTCAGTATCTTCTACACCATAATCACTTATCTCTACATTAAATTCCTCTTGATCACTCAATCCAGGTCTTGTCAAATTACTACTACCAGTAATAAATAGCTGGTTACGACTTACTTGATCATCTTTCAACTTAAAAATATATAACTTAGCATGACTAGGCACAATAGTTTTGCGTATGATTAACCTATCATTTTTTATTAAATCTATAAAAAATTTCACCTGTTCATAAAAATTTGCATCATCAAAAGTCTCAGTATTTATAGATTTTCTAATTGAGTTTATAAATTTTTCAAAAATCTTATTATTAGAATCACTGCTATTTTTATTTTCTACATCTGCATACTCTATTAATTGATGGTTTATCTCATCTACTTGCAAACCGACAAGTATTTTTAAAGTTACATCATTATTATTTTTTAATGAATCATAAAGCACATCTAAGCCAGAGAAATAAAAGAATCCAACCAAAAATTTTAATTCTTTACTAACGCTGAGTAGTTCTTTTAGCCTTGCTTCTAGTGATATATCCTTATTTGAATTTGTAATAAAATTTGTCATAATATTATAAAATTTAGTCAAAATTAAGATAATATTTTTTTATAACATAAAGTAAAAATTAATAATGAAAGAAATTCTACAAAGCGTTATATTCATTCTCCCATATCAATATACCGACTTTCGATATCCTCAATCATAAAAGTTTAAATGATTTTCGGTGATATGGACTGATACCAAAATCTACAATTGCTTGTCTGTGTACTTTTGTGGGGTAACCTTTGTTTTTTGACCATTGATACATAGGATAATCATTGTGAAGCATAGCCATATATTCATCTCTGTATGTTTTGGCTAGAATAGAGGCTGCTGCCACATGATAATAAGTATTATCAGCTTTAGCTATAGTTTGATAAGGCAAATCGTTATATCGAATGAAATAATTGCCATCAACGACAACGAATTCTGGTTGAATATTTAGATGAGCTAAGGCTCTATGCATAGCTATCATAGTAGCTTGCAGTATATTAACCTCATCAATTTTTTCGTTAGATACAAAAGCTACAGAGTAACTGACAGCATTAGCTTCGATGATTTTGCGGGCTTCTTCACGTTCTTTAGCTGTTAGTTTTTTAGAATCTTTTATTAAAGGATGAGAGAAATTATCGGGTAGTATAACTGCTGCAGCAAAGACTGGCCCAGCCAAACAACCTCTACCAGCTTCATCCACACCAGCTTCTAGAGAATATTTAGAATATTTTGTTATCACTTTGATTAATTTTTTAAATTAGCAAACAGACATTTATCCTTTGCCTAGATTACCTAAATTTCTTAATAAAATTGATAAATCAGTCATTACATGATAATCTCTAGCATAGTTAAAATCTATCTCGTTATAGATATTGGTAGAGCTAGTAAATCCTAATCCATCTAATAAATTAAAAATACCTTCTGGTATTTTAGGTAAATTGTGTGGATATTCTTTAGAGCAGTAGCCCACCCAAGTTTTTTTGTTCATTAAAACATTTATAATGTTTTTCAGTGCTTTTCTTGGTTTTTTAATAAACAAAAAATAAAGTGGATATAATATGAGTAGAGCTAAACTAGTAAAAAAATCGAATACTCTTTTTCTTCTTCTATTTACAGGCTTAGCGATGCTATTGAGCTCATATAAAAATACATCTTCTGGGCTGATGATATATCTGGAGCTTAGCAAAAACTCATTAGTAGGAGATGAAATTCTAAAATCGACATGATAATCTGACAAATAGCTCATAGAATCTATGATTTGTGACATGGGGACACTATTTGTACAAAATATTACTTCATTTAGCTTATAAATACGTATGATTTCTGGCAACTGATTTAGACTGCCATAATATTGATCAGAATTATAATCATCGCTAGGATTGATATAAAAAAGTTGTTCTACGGGCACATTGCTATGTTCTAATATATTTTTAACAGCGTAAATATCATTAATATCACCACAAATTGCAATTTTTTTATTTTGTTTTAATAATCCCCACGAGCCCACGCCAAGCCATTCTAGTAAATATCTAACTCCAATTAGAGACAAAAGTGCCCACATAGTTCCCAACAATAATATAGTGCGGCTAAATCTAAATTGTTCACTCATAAGGCCGTATATCAAAAGTAGGATTATACTACCACTAATAATTCCAGTGAAAAAATGTTTTTTGTGAAAAGGTTTATCATAGCCTCCATTGAGAAAGATTGCTAAAATCCAAACAAGAGAATAAATTAATAAAGCGTAATAAACATAAGGACGCGGATATATTATAGCATCATATTGAAATCTAATATTTTCCCAAAAAGTAGTAATGCCATAGAGCCCTCCATATAAAATGATCAAATCTAATATTGGTAACCAAATTTTTTTTATAAATTTTTGTATAAAAGCTAAAGAAGCTCTGAAATAGATAGCTATAGAAATGAGGAATTTCATCCAATTAGCTCCTTTAGAATAGAAATGTTTTTGAGCAAAAATAAGCATAGCATTATAAAAATTATAAATATAGTTTATACTGCCTTTTTTAGTACTTTCACCCTTATAGTGAATAATTCTCGTCTGTGGATAATAGTAATTTTTATAACCAGCTTGTAGAATTCTATAGCTCAGATCGATATCTTCGCCATACATGAAAAAAGATTCATCTAAAAAACCTATTTGATCTAGGACATCTTTTCTAATAAGCATAAATGCGCCACTTAATATTTCCACTTCATTTATCTCATCTGGATTGAGATGTCCCATGTAATATTTTGCAAAAATTTTGGAATGAGGAAAAAGTTTTATCAAGTTACTCATTTTACAAAATGAAACCCATGGTGTAGGTATGCCTCGTTTAGATTCAGGTAAATATTGTCCTTTGCCATTAACTAATTTCACACCTAAAGCACCAGCATCTGGGTGCTCTTCCATAAATGCAATAGTTTTCGCAAAAGTATCTTTCTCTACAATAGTATCTGGATTTAGTAATAAAATATATTTCCCTTTAGCTATTTTTAGAGCTTGATTATTAGCTTTAGAAAAACCAAGATTCTCATTATTAGCGATTAATATAGTTTGTGGAAATCTTTCTTTAATCATTGCTACACTACCATCTACACTATTATTATCTACGACGATAACCTCACCATCAATGCCATCGAGAGCATCATAAACAGACAACAGACACTGCTCTATGAAGTGCTTTACATTATAATTAACAATGATTACAGAGAGAGTCATTTACAAAAGATTAAATTCAGTAAATTATTGACTTTTTTTAGCAAAACTATCTTTTAATTTAGTTATTAGATTATAAACTAAATGGTCGCTAGTGCTATCTGGATCAGTAACAAAATAACCAAGTCTCTCGAATTGATAATGAGCAGGGACGATAAATTCAGCAAGAGATGGTTCTCCATAAGCAGTAGTAGTGATGAGACTTTGAGGATTTAAATAATCTAAAAATGTTTTACCTTCTTCAGCATTATCTGGCTCAGGAACAGTAAAAAGTTTATCATATAATCTAATCTCGATAGGGACAGCATGTTTAGCAGAGACCCAATGGATAGTACTTTTTACTTTGCGTCCATCTGGGCTATTACCGCCTTTGCTGGCAGGATCATATTCACCATATATTTCTATAATATTTCCATTATCATCTTTTTTAAATCCCGTACATTTAACGAAATAAGCCCAACGCAGCCTAACTTCATTACCTACATAAAAACGATGATAACCTTTTTGTGGATTTTCTTGAAAATCAGATCTTTCAATATAAATTTCTTTAGAAAAAGGTATCTGTCTAGTAGACGATAATGGGTCTTCGGGATTATTAATAGCCTCTAATAATTCATCTTGGTTATCAGGATAATTAGTGATAATCAATTTAAGTGGATCTAAAACAGCCATACGACGTTGAGCTCGCTTGTTTAAATCTTCACGTAAACAATGCTCTAGTAATTCATATTCTATCAAATTATCTCTTTTGGCCACTCCTATGATGTCTGCAAACATTTTAATACTTTCTGGAGTAAATCCTCTACGTCTCAGGCCAGAGATAGTAGGCATTCTAGGATCATTCCATCCACTCACATATTTACCTTCTACTAATTGCAATAGTTTACGTTTACTCATAATAGTATAAGATAAATTTAAGCGAGCAAATTCTATCTGTTGCGGTGCCCAAATACCTAACTCTTTAATAAACCATTCGTATAGAGGTCTATGCACTTCAAACTCTAGAGTACAAATAGAATGAGTTATATGCTCTATAGAATCACTCTGTCCATGTGCCCAGTCATAATTAGGATATATGCACCATTTATTAGCTGTGCGAGGATGTTCTTCGTACAAAATTCTATACATTATAGGATCACGCATGTGCATATTAGGGCTATTGAGATCTATTTTAGCTCTCAAAACTCTACTACCAGCAGGGAATTTGCCATTTCGCATTTGCTCAAATAAAGATAAATTTTCTTCTATGCTTCTATCTCTATGCTCGCAGGCTATGCCAGGTTCAGTAGGTTTAGTTCTATTTTTGCTTATCACCTCCTGTGGGCAATCACATACATATGCTTTTCCTTTTTTTATCAATACTACAGCCCATTCATAGAGTTGTTCGAAATAATCAGAAGCGTAGCACTCTTTATCCCATTGAAAGCCTAACCAAAGTATGTCTTCTTTAATAGAATCTATGTATTCTTGCTCTTCTTTTGTGGGATTGGTATCATCGAAGCGTAGATTGCATGTGCCATTATATTTTTTAGCTATTCCAAAGTTGAGGCAAATACTTTTAGCATGTCCTATATGCAGATAGCCATTAGGCTCTGGTGGGAAACGTGTTTTCACAGAGCTAAATCTACCTTCTAATAGATGCTTATCAATGATTTCTTCAATAAAATTTTTATTGTCGTTTGTTTTTTCTTGTGTATTTTTGTCTATCACTTTTTTAATTATTTTTTGCAAATTTAAAGAAAAATGACAACTAAAATATGTTTAAAAAATATTAAATTTCACTCCTATATTGGCTGCTTCGAAGAAGAAAAATTAATAGGACAATTATTTTCTATAAATATTAATATAACACATAATCTCTCTACTGCTATGCTAACTGATAATATCAACGATACTATTAATTACCAAAATATTTATCTCATTATTGCTGAGGTGATGAAAGATAAATATAACTTAATAGAGCACGTAGCATATAAAATAATAGATGAGTTGTGGCTAGCTTATCCACAAATAGAAAATATAGAATTAGAAATAAATAAATTGAATCCACCTATCAAAGCTGACATAGAAAGTGCCGCATTTTATATTTCTATTAGCAAACATGAGTGGGAAAATATGAAATCATAAGCGGAATATTTATCATATATCAATAATTTCCCCATATAGTATTAATTTTTGCTTACTATTTATTGTAAAGATAATATTTTATTATAATTTTTTTTATAAAAAAATTACCTATTTTATTATTTCTATACAAGCCAAACTTTATTAATTAATATCGATTAGAATATTAATCAAATTATTGAACTTTAATATGTAATTCTTTTAATTGCTCATCAGATACAGGAGCGGGAGCCTGCATCATTAGGTCTTTTCCCATATTATTTTTAGGAAAAGCTATCACGTCTCTAATGCTATTAAGTCCAAGCATGACAGCTACTATCCTATCGATGCCAAAAGCTATGCCTCCATGAGGAGGAGCACCATAATCTAAAGCTTTTAAAAAGAATCCAAATTTATCCTCAGCTTCTTGATCTGTCAAATTTAATAATTTGAAAATCTTTTTTTGTAAATTTTTATCATGAATCCTTATAGATCCTCCACCCAGCTCTGCACCATTCATAACCATATCATAAGCATTAGACCTGGCGATAGATGGATTGGTATCTAATAAATCAATATCTTCATCCAATGGACTTGTAAATGGATGATGCGAAGAAGTGAAACGTTTATTTTCTTCATCCCACTCAAACATAGGGAAATCTATTACCCATAAAG
>JAGPGB010000030.1 GCA_018056215.1 Bacteroidales bacterium
TTTTTATTTAAGTTTGATTCTAATTCATCTAATAATCTACCAATTTTATTTTCAGTTAACATGCCTTTAAACGAAACTAAAACATCTGAAGTAGCATAATATTGGTCTAAATACTTATTAATATCAAAATGTAAAGCTTTCATATTATTTTTTTTATTATTTGCAAAGTTAATTAATATTTTTTATATTTTAATAATATGTTAAAATTATTTAATCGATAAATTAAATAATTGTAAAATTTAAAATTTCTAATCATAATTTCTATTTTTTATTAAATATACTTTATCATTTTTTCTCACTCTACTAGGAACTTTAAAAGAAACGATATTTTTATTAGAAAATTGTATAACATTCCCATTATTATCACGAAGCTCATCTATTCTGAATTCTAGCACTCCAGTGTTAGGTCCTATTATGTATATTCTATCATTTACATTTAGTTGTCCAGCATCCAGATTAACCTCTGCAACATTAATTTTATTAAAATAATTTGAAACAAATCCAATATATTCTTTCAACTCAGTAGCAGAGCTTCCTTCTCTGTCAGTCCACTCTCCTATTGTCCTACCGAGATAGTATCCATCCCAAAAACCTCTATTATACACACGTTTCAGTTCTTCCATCCAGGATGCTACTTTAGTTTGAGAGAAAGTATTATTATAAACACTTTGAATTGCTTCATGATAAATACGAGTTGTCAAAGCCACATATTCAGGTTGGCGACCACGACCTTCTATTTTAAAAACTGATATCCCACTATCTATCAATTTGTCTATGAAAGGTAAAGTACATAAATCTTTAGGTGACATTATATGTTCTCTATCAATTAATATTTCTTCATTAGTTTCAGCATTAAAAAGTTTATATTTTCTGCGACATATTTGATGACATTCTCCACGATTAGCTGATTTACCTTCTAAATCTAAACTCATATAGCATTTACCAGATACAGCCATACATAAGGCACCATGTACGAAAGTTTCTATACGAATTAATTTACCATTAGGTCCTAAAATATTTTCTGCTTTTATTTTTTCAGATAAAATTTTAATTTTATCAAGAGTTAATTCTCTAGCAAGTACAACAGTTGTAGCCCATTGAGAAAAAAATTTTATTGCTTCTATGTTAGTTATATTAGCTTGAGTAGAGATATGCACAGGTAATCCTCTCTCTGCAGCTTTTAATATTACCGCTATATCACTAGCTATCACAGCATCTACACCATTTTGTTGTAATCTATCTAATATATTGTTTATCTTTTCTAACTCATCATCATACACTATCGTATTTAGAGTAATATAAATTTTTAAATTATTTTCATGACAAATACGTACTAATCGCGGTAAATCATCAAGAAAAAAATTTAATGCTGATGAGCTTCTCATATTGAGATCGCCTACTCCTAGATACACGCTATCGGCACCATTATCTATTGCTGCTTTTAGGCTAGCCCATGACCCAACAGGTGCAGTCAATTCTACCATTATTTAATTTTTTTTTACAAAATTAATATTAAAGAATTAGTTTAACAATTTTATAAAAATTATATTTGGTATTTTAAAAAAATGTATTAATTTTGTCGAGAATAAACCCAAAAATATTAGTTATGAAAAAATTTTTATTATTAATTAATGTGTTTTTACTAATAAATATAGTAAATGCACAATCAAAAATAGCTATACCATTAGATGATAATTCGAGTATAACTGCAGGTAACCATCAATTTAAAACAGATTATTCTAAAACTCAAACTTGCGTTGATACTTTATATTATGCATTAATCAAAGAGTCCTTATTAAGCACAGTAGACACATTTTATAACGCATATTGCGATTATGGAGAGATGCACTCACAAGCTTTCATTGTTAGTAGTAGCATTCAGGTAAGAGGAGTATCTATATATGCTCAAGTAGCTAGTGGATATACTGCTCCTATCAGTATGCAAGTTTTTCTATATAATGTAGATGCTAATAATCAACCAACAACTCAAATAACTGGAGCCTCAGCAACTATTTCTGTAACAAGTAATACCTTGAGCGAATATTTTGTCAATTTTTCAACACCAATTACAGTAACACAAAATTTCGCTATAGTAGTTAAAAATAATACATCAGGTAAAAGATTGAATGTAATTGTTAATAATGCTAAGAGTACTAGCTATGGAGAAGGTTTATCGTACACATATTATAGCAGTGCATGGTATTCTTGTGAATCTGCTTATGGACAAGATTTTGAAGCATTATTTAGCCCAATAGTATCATATTCTATTACATCTAGTTATACAAATACACCTAGTGCTACGACACTATGTTTAGGTACTCCTATAAGTTTTAATCAAACATCTACACCTACAAATATTTTAACTTCTAGATTTTTTGCTTTTGATGCATTTAGGAGATATTTTGGACTAACTACGGATGATTCAACTTATGCGTGGGATATGGTAGGTGATGGATCAAATCTAATATGGCAACCAAATCATACTTATACATATACTAATGCCAATACATATAACGCTAGTTTGTATACTATAAGTGGATTGTGGAATGGTTGTGTTGATGTTGCCACTAAAGTATTCACAATTCAAGCTCCACCCACTGCTGGTACAATAAGTGGCCCAACAAGCTTATGTCAAGGTTATACGGGCACACTCACATTATCAGGTTCTACAGGTGCTAGTTATCAATGGCAACAATCAACTGATGGCAATACATGGTCAGATATTTCTGGTGCTACTACCACTTCTTATGCTATACCAACTACTTTAACTCCAGGTACATATTACTATAGAGTGAAAGTAGGTAGTGGTGGTATATGTGCTGATGTTTTCACTAGTGCATTTCAATTAATTATTTCTCCACAACCTGCTGTTGGCACAGCATCTGTTTCTCAAACAAGTATTTGCTACAATAACCCAGTAACATTATCTTTAAGCTCATATTCAGGTAATTTGCAATGGATGCAATCTACTGATGGTACTAATTGGACACCTATCACTGGTGGAACTACTAGTCCTTTTACAACTCCAGTTTTGACACAATCTACATATTTCAAAGCAGTAGTTAGCTCACAAGGATGTAATCCCGTAGAATCAAATGTATTACAAGTAACTGTTTTAACATCTATTGGTGGTACAGCAAGTGTATCTGGACCAACGAGCTTTTGTGATGTTGCTCCATCTGTAGTGTTTAATTTAACTGGATATTTTGGATCCATACAATGGCAACAATCTAGTGATGGCAATACATGGTCCAACATAAGTGGAGCCACTTCATCTACATATACAGCTACTAATTTAACTACTACAACACATTTCAGAGCTATGGTTACAAGTGGTTCTTGTAATGAAGCTTCTAACGTAATTACTATTACAGTTAATCCTTCTCCTGTAGCTGGCACTGCCAGTGCAAATGTTAGTGATATTTGTCAAAATAATACCATAGTTCTTTCTCTGAGTGGTTATACTACATCTGCAAATATTCAATGGCAGATTTCTACTGATGGTGGTAGTACGTGGAGTAATATAAATGGAGCAACATATTCTCCTTTTAGTTATCTTGCTACTAACATTGGGACGTTGCAATTTCGTGCTGTTGTTAGTAATAATTGTGGATCTACAAATAGCAACACTCTGATAGTAACAGTAAATCCTGCACCTATTGCTGGCACAGCTAATGCAAGTGCTCAATATGCTTGCATGGGTTCATCTGTAAATATATCATTGACAGGATATACTCCATCTGCTACTATACAATGGCAACAGTCAACTGATGGTTTAAATTGGACGAATATCCCTGGTGCTAATAATAGTATATTAAACTATACAGCAACATCATTAGGCACTATTCACTTCAGAGCTGCAATATCAAATAATTGTGGTTCAGCAAATAGTAATGCAGTTTCTATAATTATCGAAGCACAGCCAAGTGCAGGTAATATTAATGTAAATCCAACAGTTGCATGTGAAGGCACTAATATTAATTTATCATTATCTAATTATACTCCTGGAGCTACAATACAATGGCAGCAATCTAATGATGGAGTAAATTGGTCTAATATTCCTGGTGCTAATGCTTCTCCTTATATTTATCCAGCTACTACCACTGGTATTATACATTTCAGAGCTATAGTTACTAATAATTGTGGTAGCTCTACCAGTAGCACTCAAGCAGTAACTATTAATCCTGCTCCAGTTTCAGGAAATGCTAGTGCAAATGTTTCTGAGATTTGCTTAAATTCAAATGTTACATTATCATTAATAGGTTATTCTCAAAATTCTACAATACAATGGCAGCAATCCAATGATGGTTCTACTTGGACTAATATAGCTGGTGGTACTACTGCTACTTTTGTTTATACTCCTATTAATCCAGGTACTTATTATATTAGAGCTCAAGTAACTAATAGTTGCGGTTCACAAAATAGCAATATAATTAATTTAACAGTAAATCCATTACCCAATGCTGGTACTGCTAGTGCTTCACCTCAATCAATTTGTCAAAATAGCAACATTACATTATCTCTGACGGGTTATACTCCATTAGCAACTATACAATGGCAATTCTCTACCGATGGTTCTTCTTGGTATAATATATCTGGTGCCAATAGCACACCTTATAATTATAATGCTAGCACAGCAGGGACCATGTATTTCAGAGCTATAATTACAAATAATTGTGGAAATGCTACCAGTAATGAAGTATCAACTATTGTGAAACCATTACCTCCTACACCAGTGATATCTCAAATAAGTAATACCCCTATAATTTTGCAATCAAGTGCTACATTAGGCAATCAATGGTTTAATCTAAATGGGCCTATCCCTGGAGCTACTTCACAGAACTATGAAGTAACAGCAAATGGTACTTATTATGTAATAGTTACTATAGATGGCTGTTCTTCATCTCCTTCTAATACTATCACTATTAATAGCGTTAGTATTAGTGAATATGCAAATCACAATATTACAGTCTACCCTAACCCTACTAATGATCATTTAAATATTATATCTGACCAACATATTCAAAAAATACAATTAGTAGATATACTAGGAAATATAGTTATCTCTACTCATGAGACGTCTATAGATGTCTCTAATTATTCTGATGGTATTTATCAATTAATTATTTTATTTGAAAATGATAGGTTGATAATTCCTGTAATTATCCAAAAATAATATTTACTATAATAAATAATGAAAAAAAGGGGTGGTTTCCATCCCTTTTTTTATTTTATAAAAAATTAGTTGATATTTTAAAATATTTTTTTATTAGATACGTTTGTAAATAAAAATGAAAGCTATATTATGAAAAATCATTAATACCCAAAAATAAAAATATATGGAAACACGTAAAGATGTTAGACAATTAATTATCGAAGCAGCAGAGAATTTTGGTCATAAAACAGCATATGTGTATAATGACCAAGAATATTGTTTCATGAATTTAAAAGATAGCGTCTTTCGATTAGCTAATAGCTTATTAGATATGGGCTATAAAAAGGGAGACAAATTAGCTATCTATTTACCAAATTGTATAGAATATGTTTATTCTTATTATGCTATCTACTCTCTCGGATTAGTAGCAGTGCCTATAGATTTCTATTTTAATCCTCAAGAGGTGTTTTCTATTGGGAAACATTGCGAGCTAAAAGGTATCATCACTACCACAAATGCTAAATTTAATTTATTAGAATTGAAACAAAATATTCCTTCTTTACGTGATATAATAACTATTGAGGAAAATGCGAAATATTTATCTTTTTGGAAACTTGCTAGTAATTCTAAAGCAGATTTAGAAGATCAAGGGATTTATACAAATATGATGTCTAGTATTTTCTATACTTCTGGTAGCTCTGGCAAACCTAAAGGTGCTACATGGAATTATGAACATATACATTTGGGTGCAGAACAACTAAAAATGATGACTGAATTTGAAGGATTGAAGGGAATATTGATGATGGACGAAACTGAAAGAATAATATCAGCTATCCCTTTTTCTCATTCTGGAGGAATATTATTCCCAATGAGTGCAATCAAATATGGTGTTAGTACAGTTATTATGCCTAAGTATCATCCATTAGATCTTGTAAAATTAATAGATAAATGGAAAATAACAGGATTTTTTATGGTGCCCCCTATGTATTATGCACTATTATACTTGAAAGATATAAGAGCATATTCTTTAGAATCTGTAAAATGGGCTGTGGTATTCGGTGCTCCATCATCACCAGATTTAATGATGAAATTTGCTAAACTATGTCCTAATGCAATAGTAACAAATGGATGGGGTATGACAGAAGTGATACCTCCTATATCTGTTGCTTCACCTAGCAATATACGTTCTGTAGGTAAGCCAGTGCCTAATGTAGAACTAAAAATAGTTGATCCTGATGGCAATGAAGTAAAAGTAGGCGAAGTAGGAGAACTAATAGTACGTGGCAAATCTGTTTTTGGAGGTTATTATAATGAGCCTGATCTAAATAACGAAGTTTTTAAAGATGGATGGTTCTACACTGGCGATTTAGCTAGAAAAGATGAGGAAGGGAACTATTATATCATTGGTAAATCCAAAGATACTATCAAAGTGGGTGGACAATTAGTATGGGCTGCTGAAGTAGAAGAAGTGATACTTCGCCATCCTTGTGTTAAAGAAGCTGCTGTTATTGGTATCCCAGATCAATTAAGAGGTGAGGTAGTTAAATGCTTTGTGGTTTTAAAAGATGGTATAGTCTTGCCTACTAGCTACTTAATGGATTACCTCAGAGATAATTTAGCAAAATTTAAATTACCCAAAGTAATAGAATATTTAAATGAACTGCCTAAAACTGGTTCTGGTAAAGTAAATAAAGCTGCACTAAGAGAAATGGAAGAAAACAAGCATAAATAAAATCATTATAACATTTATTTTATTGTTTGACAATACAAAAAAGGGGGCAAAAATCCACCCCCTTTTTTATTTTTTGAATATATAAATTTACTATCTTTTATAAATTATCATATAAGAAATCTGTCATTTTTTTATATAGATGATACCTAGTATAGCCACCATAAATGCCATGATTTTTATTAGGATAAATAAATAAATCGAATTGTTTATTATTTTTCACAAGAGCATTTACTAGCTCCATAGTATTTTGTACATGAACATTGTCATCAGCATCACCATGAATTATGAGGAAGCTACCTTTTAATTTTTTAGCAAAGTAGATGGGTGAATTTTTTTCATATCCATTAACGTTATCAGCAGGCTTACGCATAAATCTCTCGGTATAAATATTATCATAAAATTTCCAATTAGTTACTGGAGCGACACTGATACCAGCTTTGAAATAATCTGCTCCCTTAGTCATAGCTAGAGCTGTCATAAACCCACCATAGCTCCATCCGAAAGATCCTATTCTAGTAGAATCTACAAAAGGTAATGTTCTCAAATATTTATTAGCTTCGATTTGATCATCACTTTCGAATTTACCAAGATTTAAATAAGTACATTTTTTGAAATCTTCGCCACGTCCACCAGTGCCACGATTATCTACACTTACGACAATATATCCATTCTGTGCTAACATTTGAAACCATACAAAATCAAAATATCCCCAACTATTATTGACTGTATTTATACCAGGTCCACCGTATACATACATTAATACAGGATAATGTTTGCCGGGTTCCATTTTGGGTTTTATCATCCATCCATTTAGAGTAATATTATCTTTAGTAGTAAATTGAAAAAATTCTGCAGGTACAAAACCATATTCAACCAAAGTATTTTTTAATTTTTCATTAGTTACTATCTGTTTTATCACTTTATTATTAGCTACATCATAAACAAAATATTGCGGTGGAGTATTAATATTCGAATATTCATCAATCAAATATTTATAAGTAGCTGAAAATACTGGACTATGAGTGCCAAGGTCTGATAAGATTTTATTTTTGCTACCATTTTGATAATTTACTGCATAACACATTATATTCATAGGTCCATCCTCATATGAAGTATAATAAATATTCATATTTTTTTCATCAACTCCTAAAATATCTTTTACATCCCACGAACCATTAGTAATTTGTTTATCTACATTATTAGTAGGATTAAAGTAATAAATATGATTAAATCCATTCTTCTCAGAAGTATAAAACCATCCACCATCATTAGTCATCACCCAATTATCTGTAATCTCAATATAAGTTTTGTTTTGTTCATTATATACTTTATTACCATTAGCATCTTGAGGAGAATATAATAAAATATCTAAATTATTCTGTAGACGATTAAGTCGCATTACTGCTAATTTATTTTCATTTTTTAACCACTTAATTCTAGGTATATAAATATCTTTATCCTCTCCTAAATTTAATTTAGTATTGTTGCCATTATCAATATCATAAATAAATAAATCAATAATAGCATTATCTTCACCAGCCTTAGGATATTTGTATTTATATTCTTCGGGATAAACATCATTATTATAGTAATTAAGAGAAAATTCTTTAACATTAGATTCATCAAATCTATAATAAGCTAAATGTTTACCATCTGTAGACCATTGAAAAGCTTTAATAAAAGAAAACTCTTCTTCATTAACCCAATCAGTAGTACCATAAATTATAAAATTACGTTTACCATCAGTAGTGATAGCCTTTTCTGAATTAGTAGAGATATTGTAAATATATAAATTGTTATTTTTCACAATAGCAATATTTTGCTCATCAGGTGATATCTCAGCTAATCTTATATTTTGATCCCCTGGCAGATGATATAGCATTTTAGTTTTTATGTTATAAAGATATACATTGCTCTCTGTGCTATGTCTGTAAATTTGTTTAGTATCAGTAAAAATTAGAACATAATTAGCATGAGCTGAAATGGCATAATCATCAATACTAATTTTGTTTTGACTAGCCACACTAGCAGGAAATACTTCTTTAATTTGCTTATCCGATTTAAGATCATACAAAATAATGGCATTATTATCTACTACAGTATAGGCATCTGATAAAGGATACATACGATAATCTCCCATCATTTCAGGGTAGAAAGTACTAGATTGCCAAATGGCATCTAACGTAATTTGCTTGGTTTGTTGAGCAAAAGTAGCTATGCTCAATGCCAGAAAAATAAATAAACTAATAAATGAACGCATATTTAAATTTTTGGTGCTAAATTAAGAAAATAATTTATAGTAATTGGACATATTTTAAAAATAAATATTATTATTTTAAATATGCATTTAAATAATCACTAAATAAGAGAAAGGTTAGAGAGTGGGTGAAGGAGGTTGTAAAAGGGAACAGTTAGAAAATATTTAAATGTTATAGATTAAATATGTTAATGACATCAAAGCACTATACCGCTCCCACGCCCGCCTATCCGACGCCGCCAAGTTCAGTATCCTCCCTGTATCTTCTATAATCATCTCTGCCAAATACTTCCCCTTCACTACAAACCACATTATGTAATTTGTCAAATACTTTGTCGCTACCCCTCGAAACTTATAATATATCCACCCTACAAAATCTGTTATTTTCTTATGAATAGTTGATACGCTATATATACCTTGCTTCATCTTGTTTTTGTTAGTTATTTCTTTGTGTTTGATATGCTCTGCATTTACTGTCTTGAATGCTTTTTTATTACTGCCACATATCACTGAATTATCTGATATTCGTGATTTTAGAAAATCAGATATATGCTCAGCTTGCACTCGTTTATCTTCTAATTTTTTAAATAATATATTTCCACTTCTATCTGTGGCAGCTAATACTGCCACTTTTGTTGGCTTCATTTTCTTTAACTTTTTTAACTCTTTTTTGTCTCGTTTCTTTTTACCTTTTTCGGAATAATTCATTAGAAGCTCTTCTAATTCTACTACTCCGAAGAAATTTACATTGTCTTCAAATGATTGCATTGCACATAATATTCTGTGTCGCCAAAAGAAACTTGTTGTGAGACTAATATGTACAATTCTTGCACACTCTCGCAAGCTCATACCAGCACTCATACATTTGATGTATTCAAGCATTTTGTCCTTTTCATGAACACCATACATAAAAGTGCCAGTTGTTACTCTGAACTGTCTACCGCAGGTTTTGCAGCGATAGTTTTGTACTCCACTTTGTAAGCCATTTTTGATTACGTGGCTACTATTACAGTCAGGACATAGTACTCCAGTAGACATAGCTTTGATTTCTTGGTAATCAACTACATCTTTACCTTCTTGAATCATTTCATTATATAAATTATCGTAAAATTTACGAGTATCTTCTTTGGTAAAAGCGAAGACTTCTGTTGGATTTTCAAATAGTTTATTCATATGTAATTATTTTTACAAATTTACAAATTATTTTTATTATAAACTTGATAATCTATAAAAATATT
>JAGPGB010000031.1 GCA_018056215.1 Bacteroidales bacterium
TATTTATCCTATGCATCTACTTTTTATAATTATATATTAATAAAATCAATTGCAAAAATACATTGAAAAATTAATATAAAAACTATTTAAAATTAATGAAAATTGTTTAAAAATCAAATAATTAATTTAAAAAATTTGTTAGTCAAATGCTACAACTCTTTTACATTAATTTCGCCTTTAGGTTTTAGGATTTTATAATTTTTCATTTCTTCGTCTGATTGCAAACCATCTCCCCAAATAATCTTATCTGGAGTTACTATTCTGATAAATTTAGTAGAAGTGATAATGTGCTCTCGACGATTCCACAATAACTCTTCAGAGTAGAATTCGGTTTTATCCAAAATGTTAAAAACTTTTACATTTTTTCTAAGCTCTACGATACCATTTTTATCATCTAATTTTGCAAAATTACAATGTATGACTGATCGTACTTGGCCGAGAGAATCATAAAAGTTTCCTTTCAGTTCTCCTTCCAGTAATGTTATATTAGTTGGATATAGATAATTTTTTATAGAAGGAGCTAAAATATGCATAGTTACCACTCCACTATCAGAATAGTAAACCTCTGCATTACTAATGACAGCTATGGGAAAGGTATCTTGCTCACTTATTTTTTTTATTTCTTCAATAGTATTTGGTTGGCAACCCCAAAAAGTGAAAGATAATATAATAAATGAACATAGATATCCCACATGTTTCATATCTTTATTCTAATCAATAGCTCTGATGGTAGTAGTTTCAGTATACCAGCAATTAATTGTGTATGAATTACCTTTATAAAATCCGTAGAAAAATAAATCTTCAGTTTTAGGGAAATATGAATATGCCTCAGAAGCTTTTTTAGAAGCTATACTTGCAAATTCTGGGTCTTTTTTTGCTCTTGTATATTGATCATAAGCTGCCCAGTAGCCAGCTCGTTTAGTTACTGGATTGTCGCCACAACTATTTGCAGTTATCATATATAAATCACCTATAAAGATAAATGGTTTACCACTGTTTGGTTTTATGTTAGAGGCTTTCAATGCAGCATTTTTAGCAGCAGAATATTGTCCATTCAACCTATAAGCCTCTGCCAGCACCATATATGCATCGAATCTATCATCAGCATTATCGAAGCTCTCAGCTGCTTGGCTCGCATATTTGGCTGCATCATCGTATCTTTTAGCTTTTATAAATGACTTAGCTAATGATAAAGCTGAGGCTGGTGATGGATCTAAGGCATATAATTGTTCAGAAGCTTTGAAGTATAATTGATTGTCGTCACAACCTTTCTTTTCCATTATATTTGTCAATCTCCTCAAAAATTCTATATTAGATTTATTTTGTTCGAATTTTTTATTATAAATATTAATTATTATGTTGCAGTTAGCAAAAGGAGCCATGTAGTTATCCATATTTATTATAGCAGCTTGAACATTTTTAATAGATCTTTCATATTTAATACTATCTGCAGGATTATCTTTGTATTCATCATACAATTTTACTAATCTTTTATTCATCAAATCAGATAATCTATCATATTCTTCAAAGATAATTAAAGTGTCCATTTGACCTTTATTTACTTGATCTACTATAAAATCATAATAGCTAAACACAATTGCTGGTTCAGTATTTTCCTTGCCTAGTTCTATACTTCTACGAAAAGTAGCTAATATTTCTTGAGTATTTTCGGGTCGGTATTTTAATAAAGAAAGTGCTTTTCTACCTAAAACAAATCCCTCTGAAGAGTGAGATTCACAACCAAAGGCTTCTATTCTTTTATCGAAAATCATCAATAGAGTATCGATATATTTTTGCTTTAATGCAGTATTAGCTTCATTTTTCTTAATTAAATACTCTATTAAATCTTGCCCATCAATATAGATATAAGGGCTAGCTAAAGGAGCATGATTGAATAAGAATCTCCAACTTTCTAAAGAATAATCTAATAATTCGGTTCTTTGCTTATTAGCATTCCATTGTTTCATATTTTCTCTAAAAATAGAATAACTCTGCACAGCTTTTATACTATCTTTGCCCCATTTAGGACCTTTTATACTGCATGGTTTTGGGAAAGTAATATTTGTGTCTTGGGCATTTATCCCACCTATACACATTAACATTACTAAAATTAAAACTAACTTTTTCATATTTTTATTTTTTTTAAAATTTCATTTTTAATCATATCTTTTCTTTTCATAAAATCCTTCTTTTAATTGTAAAGATATTCCAATATTAAAATTATTTACAGTTAATAAATTATTTTTTTTAGTTCCTTGGAAAGTATATGCAAAATTAATACCAATAGATGAGATAGATTTAAAAACTGGTCTAAATGGAATAATCATGCTAGTAGATATGGTATATGCATCTAAAGAAGTATTTCGGAGATTTAAATATGTTTTATTGTATTTTAAGCTAATGATATAATTGCTTCTAACAAATATATTTTTGAAAGAATTAGGGTTAGGAATAATAGAAAAACCAGTTTGTATAGCAAAACTATTTTGTAAACTATCTGTTTCTCCAAAATTTTTAAAATTTTCCCAATTAGCAAAATAAGAATTTAAGTAAACTTTAATATTTTTCTTATTATCCCATCCGATGCTAGCACTATAGAAAGAAGGGAATGAATATTCTCCATCAGTAATTGTCTCATTAATAGTATCTACACTCGCATCGTTATTAACTCCAAAGGTTATCAATTCAGCTCTAATAGTTCTATTAGCATTAATATTCATAGGTGGTGAGTATGAAAAACCAAAAGAAAGATTAGATTTATCCATAGGTACCAAAAACCTAAGTCCTGCATTAAAATAAATATCATTTACAAACGTCGCATTTGTATATCTATTATCTAAAAAATAAGAACTATCAAAATCTGTATAATTATTTTGATAAATAGTGCCAAAGAGATAGCTAACATTCAAACCTAAAGAGAAATTTTTAGTAATATTAATCCCAAAGCCAGCAAAAGCTTGATTTATGCCACCATTAGAAGAATATACATTTTGATAGGAGGAAGTAGGAAATTCAGCTACCGAGTCGATGATTTTATAACCTACATTAGAAAAAGGTACAAGACCTATTGCTGCAGAGAGAAATTTATTAATTCTGAAGCCACCACTAACCATAGAAAGTCCACCGCCCCACTGAGAATAAGATTGTAAAGCATTGCTAACCACATTGCCATTAGCATTAGCTCCAATATTTAAAATAATAGATGAAGAGTCAAAAAGAGCATAAGTAGCTGGATTTAGGTAATTTATTATACTTTTATCATAAAATGAACCACCATCTATACCTATAGCATAAAGCATAGCATGATTAGTAGCTTGCACATCACCAATTCCATATCTAGAGTATGGGTTATAAAAATTATTTTGTCCTTCTAGAAAAGGTATGCAGATAATAAAAATTATAAAAAATAAACTGTGTTTAATAAGAAACTTCATTTCAGTAAAAATTTTAGTCCTAAGAGAGCTAAATTTTGATTTGCAAAATTGCAATTTTTTAATTTCTTATCCAAATATTTTTTAAAAGATGTACTAATATATGCTGGGCATTGATATCTATTTATGAAATCATCTATACGAGCTTGTATCTCATATAATACTCCCCAATATACACCAGAATGTATGCTTTCTTTAGTATTTTTACCTATCATGTCTATATTAAAATTTTCATCTTCTATTTTTAATAACGGTAATTTTTGTGTAAAATTATGTAAAGATAAATATCTAATAGCAAAGCCAGGACTGATAGCACCACCCAAATATTTTTTATTAATTACGTAATCATATGTAATAGCAGTACCTATTTGAATAGTTAAAAATGTTTCATCATTATTTAAACTATATGCTCCTACAGCCGCTGCTATTCTATCTTCGCCAAGTGTATCTTTACTTTCATATTCTATGGAAAATGGTAAATCTAAATTAGCTTGTTTTAGAGAAAAAACATTATGTTCTTGCAAAAAAGATATCAAATCTGTAGTAAGGAAAATGACAGATGCGTACAGCCCCTTATTAACATTATATTTATTGATAATGTCTACAATATTTTCGTATAAATAATTATCTGAAGGAAAAGAGTAGAAATCTTTATTATCTAAAAGCAATTTAGTACTTGTATTGCCAAAATCTATATATAAAATATGATTATTCATTATATAATTATGTTAAAAAATTTTTTATAAAATTACAAAAAATAAAATGACCCCGGCAGGAATCGAACCTGCATTTAAAGTTTAGGAAACTTCCGTTCTATCCATTGAACTACGGGGCCTTTTATTGGATAACAAAATTACAAATAAAACAAAAAACTTTTATAAAATATAAAGGGGCAATTTTTTTATTGCCCCTAGTAATGGCATCGGGTGGAATTGAACCACCGACACAAGGATTTTCAGTCCTCTGCTCTACCACCTGAGCTACGACGCCGTTATTTATTTTTGCAAAGGTAAAAATATTTTTTAAAATGAAAAAAATATTTTTGAATAATTATTCTATATTAAATAAAAATTCATCGTAACAAAGTAAAATAACATAGAAAAGCTAACAAAAATGATATTTGCAACTTTAGTTTGATAATATTAACAATAATAATTAATTTCGCAAACAAATAAAATAAAAACATATAAAAAATGAAGAGAGATAAAAAATTTATTACCTGTGATGGTAACCATGCTGCGGCTCATGTTAGTTATATATTTAGTGAGGTAGCTGCTATCTATCCTATCACTCCATCATCACCGATGGCAGAGTATGTAGATGAATGGGCTGCTGAAGGCAGGAAAAATATTTTTGGTTCTACTGTGAAAGTAATAGAAATGCAAAGTGAAGCTGGAGCTGCTGGAGCTGTACATGGAAGTTTACAAAGTGGTGCTCTAACATCCACATATACTGCTAGCCAAGGCTTATTATTGATGATTCCTAATATGTACAAAATCGCTGGTGAGCTTTTGCCAGGAGTATTTCATGTATCCGCTCGTACTGTTGCTGCACATGCATTATCTATATTCGGAGATCATTCTGATGTGATGTCTACTAGAATGACTGGTTTTGCAATGCTAGCTACAAGCAGTGTACAAGAAATCATGGACCTAGCTCCTGTAGCACATTTAGCTGCTATCAAAGGCAGAGTTCCTTTCCTACATTTTTTTGATGGATTTAGAACATCTCACGAAATACAAAAAATTGAGGAATTAGATGCAGAAGATTTCATAAACATTATAGATTGGAAAGCTATAGAAGAATTTCGTAGTAGAGCTCTTAATCCAAATCATCCAGTTATTCGTGGTACTGCACAAAATCCCGATATATTCTTCCAGGCGCGTGAAGCAGCACAACCATTTTATGATAAAATACCAGATTTAGTAGAACATTACATGCAAGAAATTACTAAATTGACTGGTAGAGAATATCATCCATTCGATTACTATGGTCACCCAGAGGCTGAGAATATTATCATATCTATGGGATCTATAGCTGATACTATTAAAGATACTGTAGATTATTTAATGAATATGGGGGAGAAAGTAGGTCTCATAAATGTACACTTATATCGTCCTTTTAGCGAAAAATATTTATTAAATGTTTTACCAAAATCAGTGAAACGTATAGCTGTAATAGATAGGACAAAAGAACCTGGTGCTATGGGAGAACCTCTCTATTTAGATATAAAAAATATCTTTTATGGCAAACCAAATGCTCCAGAAATCTATAGTGGACGTTATGGCCTTAGCTCAAAAGATACTACACCTTCACAGATATTAGCAATTTATAATAATTTAAAGCAAAAGGAACCTAAAGATCACTTCACTATTGGCATTATAGATGATATCAATTTCACATCTCTACCACAAGAAAAAGAAATAAATATTTCACATCAATGTATCTATTCTGCTAGATTCTATGGTATAGGTTCTGATGGTACTGTAGGTGCTAATAAGAATTCAATAAAAATAATTGGTGAAACAACAAATAAATATTGCCAAGCATATTTCGCTTATGACTCTAAGAAATCAGGTGGATTCACTGTATCACATTTACGTTTCGGTGATATTCCTATACGTAGTCCTTATTTAGTTACTATACCTGATTTCGTTGCTTGTCATGTACCAGCATATTTAGGTAAATATGATATGCTTAGCGGGCTGAAACATGGTGGGACTTTCCTACTAAATACTATTTGGGATGTAGAAACTACTAAAGAAAAGCTACCTAATTCTATTAAAAAATATTTAGCAGTAAATAAAATAAAATTTTATGTAATTGATGCTACTAAAATAGCAAGAGAAATAGGTTTAGGGAATAGAATAAATTCTATTATGCAATCTGCTTTCTTTAAAATTACTAATATCATTCCTTATGATTTAGCTATCAAAGAAATGAAAAAAGCTGTAGAAGAGTCTTTTGGTAGAAAAGGTGAAAAAGTAGTTCAAATGAACTATCAAGCTATAGAACGTGGTTCAGAAGTAATAGAAGTGAAAGTGCCAGAAGAATGGAAAGACTTACCTGATGAGAGTCCGATTTATTACGAACAAGATGATGCTCCAGAATTTATTTCTCAAGTAGTCAGAGTAATGAATGCTCAAGAAGGAGACAAGTTGCCAGTATCTACTTTCAAGGGAAGAGAAGATGGTACTTTCCCATCAGGAACATCTAAATACGAAAAACGTGGTATTGCAGTTACTGTACCAGTATGGATACCAGAGAATTGTACACAATGTAATCAATGTGCATATGCTTGCCCTCATGCTGTAATTCGTCCATTTTTACTTACAAATGAAGAATTAGCTAATGCACCATCAGGTACTAAATCTATAAAAGGTAGTGGTGCTACTAAAGAATACAATTATTCATTACAAGTAAGTGTTTTAGACTGCACCGGTTGCGAAGTGTGTGTAAATGTTTGCCCTGCTAAAGAAAAAGCTTTAGTAATGGAACCATTACAAGACCATCTAGATGAAAATGAGAGATTCAAATATATGGATCAAAAAGTAGGCTATAAAGATACTGTAGTAGATAAATACAAAACTGTCAGAGGTAGTCAATTTGCTCAACCATTATTTGAATTTAGTGGTGCTTGTGCTGGATGTGGCGAGACTCCTTATATTAAACTTATTACTCAACTTTTTGGTGAACGTATGGTAATAGCTAATGCTACTGGTTGCTCATCTATATATGGTGGTAGTGCACCATCTATGCCATATACTACTTCTAATCGCAATGGTAGAGGTATAGCTTGGGGTAATAGCTTATTCGAAGATAATGCTGAGTATGGATTTGGTATAGCTAGTGGTATTCGCAAAATTAGAGAATATATTAAAGAGAATTTTGTAAAATTTATATCTGATAGTAATGCTAGCAGTGAGCTAAAAAATGCTATGCAAGAATGGATAGATGGCATGTATAATGCTCAAAATGCAGAAATAGCAACTGACAAACTTTTATCAATGCTATCAAATGCTCCTCAAGATATAGCTGATTTCATCAAAAAATATCAATATTATCTCATCAAGGTAAGTGTTTGGGGTATAGGTGGAGATGGCTGGGCTTATGATATAGGATATGGTGGATTAGATCATGTGATAGCATCTGGCGAAGATATTAATATTTTAGTTTTAGATACCGAAGTATATTCAAATACTGGTGGTCAATCATCTAAATCTACTCCAATTGGTGCTATTGCTAAATTTGCAGCTTCTGGTAAAAAAATAAGAAAAAAAGATTTAGGATTAATGGCTATCTCTTATGGTTATGTCTATGTAGCTCAGGTAGCTATGGGTGCTAATATTAATCAATATTTAAAAGCAGTAAGAGAAGCAGAGGAATTTCCTGGACCATCTATTATAATAGCTTATGCTCCATGTATAGCTCATGGCATCAAAGGTGATATGGGACAATCTCAAAATCAAGAAGAACGTGCCGTCAAATCTGGCTACTGGACATTGTATCGCTATGACCCGCGTTTAGCTGATGAAGGGAAAATACCTTTCCAATTAGATAGCAAAGAACCAGACTTTTCATTATTCCAAGATTTTCTGCTCTCTGAGGTTAGATTCTCTTCTCTAATGAGATCTAATCCACAAACTGCTAAAGAACTATTCGATGAAGCAAAAAAAGTAGCAAAATGGCGCTACGATAGATATGTGAAATTATCACAGATAATTTTCTAAAATAATTTTAAAATAATTTTAAAGGGTTTATCAATAAAGATAAACCCTTTATTTTTTGGATAATATTTTAATATCTCATTTATCTCTCTATACTTATCAACTTTTTAGGGAATTTCAATTTTTTGCACATTCAAAGTAAATAATTTGAGAAATTTTTCTTTAGTGATTATCTTTTATTATTTTTGCTTATAAATTAATAAAAAATAATTGTATTATGAAAAGATTAATGATTATAATTGGGATTTTAAGTTTATCATTAAGTAAAAATCTTTTGGCAGATGAGGGAATGTGGCTACCAATCCTTTTAGAAGCTCAATATGATGATATGGTTACAAGAGGATTAAAATTGTCTCCAGAGGAAATATATAGTATAAACAATTCTAGTCTAAAAGACGCTGTGGTACTGTTTGGTAGTGGATGCACAGGTGCTATTGTTAGTGAACAAGGCCTAGTAATAACTAATCATCATTGCGGATACGGATCGATAGCCAAAGTGAGCACTGTCGATAATGATTATCTGACTAATGGATATTGGTCTCAAGACTTTAAGGAAGAAATATACATTTCTGGACTTACCATATCTAGATTGATAAACATGAGAGATGTAACTGATGAAATTTTGTCTCAAATTCCAGCGGACGCTACTGAACAGCAAAGAAAAGAAATTGTGAGCAAAATAAGTAAAAATATTGCTGCAGAAAATAAAACTAAACCTTATATAAATGCAGTAGTTAGAGAGTTTAACTATGGCAATGCATATTATTTGATGACCTATGAAGTGTTTAGTGACATACGTTTTGTAGCAGCTCCTCCCTTATTTATTGGTAATTTTGGAGGAGATACGGATAATTGGGTATGGCCACGTCATACAGGAGATTTCTCAATTTTCCGCATTTATGTAGATCACAACAATGAACCAGCTAATTATTCAGAAAATAATGTCCCATATAAACCAAAGTATGTAGCGCCAGTATCTAAAAAAGGCGTAAACAAAGATGATTTTATATTCGTATATGGATTCCCTGGATCGACTACTCATTTTATGACTTCTAAAGGTATAGATATGAATGTAAATCACATAAATCCTATAGCTATAGACATTAGAACAACAAAATTGAATATTATAGAAAATGCATCTCAACATAATGATACTATAAGATTGATGTATGCTAATAAGAGAGCTGGTATAGCTAATTACTGGAAAAAAATGCAAGGCGAAACAATAGGCATCAATGCTACTAATGCTATAGAGAAACGATATACTGAAGAACAAAAATTTATTAATTGGCTCAAAAATATCGACTCTTTAAAAAAATATTCTAATTTGCTAGATACAATATATCAATATCATCAGCTAATTTATGACTATGAATATGTAGATAGAGTGCTGTATGAAGCTTATTTTTCTAATGAAATTACTAAATTAATTCAACGTACAATATCTAATATTAAAGATTTACCAAAAAACGAAATAGATACTTGGCAAAATAAATGGTGCTATCAAATAAATAATTTTTTAAAAAATAATAATTTGAAATTAGAACAAAATTTATTCAATTCTACTTTTAAATATTTAGATAGCTTATCAAAATATTTTCCTGATGAAATTTTAAAAATTAAAGCTAATGCAAATAAATATTTAGACAAATCTATTTTTACCAATATAGATAAAATATCAGAACTATGTAAAAAAAATAAAATTAATTCTAAAACAATCCAAAAAGATCCATTATATTTATTAACAAGTGAATTATTAAACTGGTATGCTAAAGAAATATGGCCAATGGAGGACTATTATAATAATAAATTAGACAGCCTATATCGAATATATACCAGACTACAGAGCTATTATTTGCCTCCAAACAAATATTATTATGATGCCAATAGCACTATGAGGATAGCATATGGCAATGTAAAACCATATAATCCTGCAGATGCAATTACTTATCTTTATTATACAACAATCAACGGCATGGTAGATAAGGCATTATGGGGAGAAGCAGAAGATTACAAAATAGATAGCACGCTACTCAAATTATATAAAACAAGAAATTTCGGTTCATATACCAATGATAAAGGTGAGCTCCCAATAGCCTTCATAAGTACAGCACATACCACTGGTGGCAATAGTGGGAGCCCTGTATTTAACGGAAAAGGAGAACTAATTGGGCTAAATT